>JAFQTU010000003.1 GCA_017408905.1 Mailhella sp.
CACGCAGAAGGGCTTCTCTCATCCTCAGCAGTTCCCCATGATCCCCATGATCTGGCTCATCGACATCTGGCTGATCAACTGGTGGTTCATGGACGGCTGGCCGGGCTGGCGCCGTGAATTCAAGACGGCCGAAGACCTGGCTGAAGAAAAGCGCCACATCGAAGAAGACCATGCCTGGAACCCGAACATGAAGGGCGGCCTCTTCGTCGGCCTGATTGCCGGTGTGGCCATTTACTTCCTCATCGTCTGGCTGCTGCCTATCTGCAGCGCGACCTTCACTCTGGTGAAGTAGGAGGCTTTATGAACAGACGCGAATTCCTGAAAGGTGCATCCTTAGGCGTTGGCGCCGGTGCTCTCGGTGCTATGGGCCTTTATTCCTACACCCCCATGCGCAGGGCCTTCCTCCCTGATATCGACCGTAAGATGACCGATTTCGGCGTGTGCAAGTCCGTCAAGGTCACGAACATTTCCGAAACGAGCTGGTTCGACAACGGCATCTTCATGAAGAACGTGACCGGTGCCGGCGGCCTGCTGGTGGACCAGTACACCTTCAACTGGGCCCCCTTCGGCAACGGCAAGGGCATCGGCAAGGGTTCCTACGAAGAAGGCATCGCCAAGATCAAGCCCTACATCCAGAAGGGCGACCTGCACGGCGCCTGGAGCATCGCCCGCGAGAACTCCGTTGACGCCGACAACGCCGGCGGCTTCGCCTGCCTCGTGGAAATCGAAGACCTCGAAGGCAAGGTGACCAAGTACCTCTTCGACTGCGGCTGGAACTACGACTGGATGGAAGAGAGCTTCAAGCGCGAAGGCATCGACCAGATGCTCGCCAACGGCGAGATCGCCGGCTTCATCCAGACCCATGAACACATGGACCACTACTGGGCCTTCCCCGTGGTGGCCAAGTACGCCCCCAATATCCCCATCTACACGCCCAGCACCTTCTACCCGCAGGGCAAGCAGTACATCAAGGACTCCGGCCATGTCGGCCCGTGGACCGAAGTGAAGAAGGGCCTGCATGAGATCCAGCCCGGCGTGGCTCTCTACATGTTCGAATGCCCCATCATCTTCAAGGTCTTCGGCGAGATCTCCCTGTACTGCAACGTGAAGGACGTGGGCCTCGTGTCCATCACCGGCTGCTGCCATCAGGGCATCATCCTCTTTGCCGACACCGCCTACAAGGAACTCAAGTACGAGAAGGACAAGTTCTACGGCCTCTACGGCGGCCTGCACATCTCGCCCTTCGACGACTGGGACCCCAAGTACGACGACCTTGTCATCGGCCTGAAGAAGTGGGAACTGGAACGCGTGGGCTGCAACCACTGTACCGGCCTTATCACGGCACAGAAGTTCGTGGATGCCGGCTACCCCGTGGTGAAGGGCACGGCGCGCTTCCGCTCCAAGACCACCAACTATCTTGGCAACGGCGACATCATAACCTTCCCCGCCTAAACCATTGACCGAAGCGCACGAGTTCCCCTGCTCGTGCGCTTCGTTTCAGGAACGGCCATGAAACTGGAAAGCATACTCCCCCGCGCCCTCGGAGCCAGCGATTCCGACTGCGCCAGCATCTTCACCTCTCTCATCATGGCCGCCCATTTCGAGCGCACCCGTGCCCGCGCCCTCGGCTGGCGCGGTGTGCGCCCCTCCGCCTCGGAACATCCGGCATGGACCTGCCGCGTTGCCGGTTCCGACCTTATTTTCGGCATTCGCTTCGACGGGGAACGCGAATTCGAGGCCACGGACGGCACTCCCCACTGCCTGCGCGGCTGGTTCAGCCTCTTCGTCTTCCCGCCTGCGGAATCCCCCCTGCTCGACCGCTTCCCCCTGAGCGCCCTGCACTTCGGCCTTGCCCCCATGTACGCCGAAGCCGTGCGCGACTTCACCGGCAGTGAACATTTCTTCAAGCCCTTCTGCCTCGGCCAGCTCCGCCTCGACGTTTCGTTCGAAGGGAACGCTCTCGCCCTCACCCTCGAAGCCCCGGCGCGGCATCGCGTCATTTCCATAGATGGCGTGGAGATAGAAAGCGGCTGGATAGTCAGGCCCGGCCAGCCGGAATGCGACGTTCCTTCCTTCAGCCTCTTCCTCCGCCTCTTCTCCGTGCTTACGGCCACGGCCGAACAGCAGCTCGGGGAGGAAGCCCGCATCTCGCGCGGCATACACCTCGTCCCGCGTATGCAGTTCCGCAGTTTCGGCGCCCTTGAGGAATGCGAAAGCGAGAAAGAGGCCATGCTCTCCCTCACGGCTTCGTTCGGGCCTTCCATGGCCTTGGAAAACGAAGCCCTGCACCAGCTCCGCGCCCTTCCCCTGCGGCACAGGCCCGAAGAGCTGGAACAGCTCTCCCGGCCCGTGCTCCATGTGCTTACCGGCTTCCTTGGTGCGGGCAAGACCACCTTCCTGCGCCGCTGGCTGGATTTCCTGCACGGCCGCGAGCGCTATACCGGCGTCATCCAGAACGAATTCGGCAAGGTGGAGCTTGACGCCACGCTGATGAAAAACGATACGCTCGTGGAAGCGCTGGACGAAGGATGCGTCTGCTGTTCTCTGGCCGACAGCCTGCGCCCCGGCCTTGAACGCATCATTGCGGCCATGCCTGCGGAACAGTTCGTGCTGGAGACCACCGGCCTTGCCAATCCTGCCAATATCATGGACGCCCTCGACGGCCTGCGCGACCTGGTCGTGCCCGGGCTTGTCATCACCGTGGCCGACGCCCTCGACCTCTGCGGAAGCATGGACGATGCGGACAAGAGCGGCGCACGGCCTGAAAATTCCGGCATCCGTCATGCCCAGATACTCAAGGCCGATGTCATCATCCTGAACAAGAGCGACATGGTTTCCTCTTCCGCTCTGGAAGCCCTTTCGGCGCGCCTGCAGGCCCTCAATGCAAAAGCGCTTGTTATTCCTGCCCAATATGGCAATATTCCCTTCGGGGAGCTGGACGCATGGATAGACGCCCACACGGGTTCGCGCCTGCCCTCGCACCGCCCCCAGCTCATGAGTCTCAGCCAGACGGCCGCGGCCCATTCCACGCATGAGGATGAAGGCTACACGGCAAAGGCGCTGACCTTCGAAGCCCCGGTGTCCGTAGCCGACCTCGAAGCCCTTCTGCGCGACGCAGGCCCCGGCCTGTGCCGGGCCAAGGGCATCATCGAGATAGAAGGCGAAGGCGTCTGCGTGGTACAGTACGCCGCCGGCCAGCTTGAAATAAGCCCCGCCCCGGAGGAAAAGCCTCTTGACCTCGTCCTTATCGGGACCGGGCTGAAACTTTAAAAAGTAAAGAACAATGCCTGCCTGCGGAGCATAACCAAGGAGCTTCCATGAATATCTTCATGCTGGGCGGCTGGATGATGTGGCCTCTGGCTCTTGTCTCCGTCATGGTCACGGCCATTATCATTGAGCGTATCCTGCTTTTTTCCTCCTGCCCCTTCCCCACCAGAGATTTCACGGAGCGGCTTGAAAAAGCCGTGGAAGGCGACACTGCCCCCCTGCTTGAGGCTATGGGCCGCATCGCCCTGCTCAAGCGTTTTTCCAGCCTGATGGCGAGCAGCCATCCCCAGCGCGAGGCCTCCCTGCGCATCGAAGGGGAAGCCGTGGTGCGCAGGCTGGAAAAATACCTTTCCATGCTTTCCATCCTTGCTCGGCTCGCCCCGCTCATGGGCCTTCTGGGAACGGTTCTGGGCATGATCTCCACCTTCTCCGAAATAGCCAGCGCTCAGGCAGGCGTGAACATGAACCAGCTTGCCGGGGGTATCTGGCAGGCGCTCATCACCACGGCGGCAGGCCTTGTCATCGCCATTCCCGCGCTCTTCTTCCTGCATCACTTCCAGAGCCGCGTGAACAGTGTGGCCTCTGCCCTTTCCGAAGCCGCCAACGCCATGCTCTCCCTTCCTGCGGAGCGCTGATATGATAAGCCTGCGCCCCCGCTCCGAACACAGGGACGAGCTCGACCTCACGCCCTTCATGGACGTTATCTTCATCCTGCTCATCTTCTTCATCATCGCTTCCGCCTTTGCCGTTCGCGGGCTCGATATCGACCTGCCTTCCGCCCAGTCCAGCCAGGCTCTTTCCGGCCGCGTGGTGGAAGTGCGCCTTGAGAAAAACGGCTCCTACCTTTGCGACGGCGTGCCCGTAGAGCGTGATTTCCTGCGCTACAAGCTTCAGGACATCGTACGCGGCTTCAAGAAGGAGCCGGGCCAGCTCGTGCTCAAGGCCGACCCTGCCGCCCCTGTGGACGCCCTTATCTTCGTGGTGGACGAAGTGCGTATGCTGGGCGGGGAAAAGCTCATGGTGGCAACCTCGCGCCCCGAAGAGCGCAGGAAATGAGGCCCGCATGACGGACAGCGAACGACTCTGGACGGGCATAGCCCTCTCCCTCTTCCTGCATTTTGCCATCACGCTCTTCCACGGCCCTGAACCAGAAGAGCACACCGCCTTCACAGCCGTCCTCGAGATGGACGATTCCTCCACTCTGAGCCGCAGTTCCGTTCGTGAAGGAACAGGCCTGCAATCCGCTGCGCCGCAGGACAGGGAAGAAGCAGAAAAACTGGACAGGAAGCGCCGTGCCTACCTGCGCTATCTCGACGACGTGGACGACGCTATCCACGCGCGGCGTCTGGACGGGGGAGGAGATCACCTCATCGGCGTCGCCCTCTGCGCCTTCACCATCGAGCAGAACGGCACGTTCAGAAACATCATGCTCGTCAAGACCTCCGGCTCTGCGGAGCTGGACGCGTCCGCCCTTCGCGCTGTCCGCGCCGCCAGCGGCGTAGTCCGGCGCCCGGATATCATCGGCCCTGACCTTATCAACGTCTCCTTGCAGGTAAAGTACCAGTATTCCCTGTAGGCTCTCGCCACACGGTTTGACGAGAACGCCTTTTGAAGCGTACTCTGAGGGAAGTACCCATTTCTGCAACCTTCCGCTTCCCGCAGGACACAGCATGAAGCTTCTATTGCGCTCACTCCCCTGCCTTGCCCTTGCCGCGCTCCTTTCCGGGTGTTCGTGGTTCTCGTTCTCCATCCCCTTTTTTGGAGAAGAGGACGCCCCACCGGCAAAGGAAGCGCCCAAAGCAGAACCTGCCCCGAGAACCAGCGTTTCCCCCGAAGTCCGCACCTATATCGAGGAAGCGCAAAAATACTGGACAGAAAGCGGCGAATGCCTTGAACCTGCAAGGGCCGTCCCCCTTCTGGACAAAGCCATCGAGGCCGACCCTCTGGACCCTGCCCCCTACCTTCTCCGCAGTCAGGCCCTCTGCGACCTCGGCTATCTGACCGATGCCTTCGAAGACGCGACAAAGGCCATCCGCCTTTCCCCTGTTGCCAAGGCCTACGCCATCCGAGGCCTCATCTGCCTGAAGCAGAACCATCCAAGGGGGGCCCAGCGCGACTTCGAATACGCCGAAAAGCTGAACCCGAAGGAACCGCTCATCTATATACACCGCGCCGCCGGAGCCTTCCTTGAAGGACGCAAAGGCGATGCCTGCGACGATTTGGAACACGCCTGCACCCTAGGCTCCTGCCTGCCTTGGGAAAAAGCGAAAAACGAAAAGGTCTGCCGCTGATGAAAGTCGTCATTGCCATGGATTCCTTCAAAGGAAGCATCTCCTCTCTGGAAGCCGCAGAAGCCGTGGGCGAAGGCATACGGCGCGCACATCCCAACGCGGAAATAGTATCCCTTCCTCTTGCTGACGGCGGGGAAGGAACTGTCGATGCGCTTATCGCCAGCCTTGGAGCAGAAAGAGTCTGTGCCACTGTCTCCGGTCCTCTGGGCGAAGCTGTGACAGCGGAATACGGCCTGAAAGACGGGCTGGCCGTCATGGAAATGGCCGCCGCCGCAGGCCTGCCCCTCGTTCCCGTGGAAAAGAGGGACGGCGTTTCCGCCAGCACATACGGCGTTGGCGAAATGATAGCCCATGCCCTGCACAAAGGATGCCGCCGCTTCGTCATGGGCATTGGCGGCTCTGCCACCACCGACGGCGGCATGGGTATGCTTCAGGCCTTGGGCTTCTCCTTCCTCGATGCCGAGGGCAGAGAAGTCGGCCGCGGAGCAAAGGCCCTGCCCTTCGTGGCTTCTATCTCCTCAAAGGATGCCATGCCCGAACTTCAGGAAGCCGAATTCAGCATCGCCTGCGATGTGAACAATCCCCTCTGCGGGCCGCGCGGTTCTGCCGCCGTCTATGGGCCGCAGAAAGGCCTGAAGGATATCGAATCCACCGACGCCCACATGGCCTCCTATGCCCGCATCTGCGCCAGCTTCACCGGAAAGGATATGCGCGAATATCCCGGGGCCGGAGCCGCTGGCGGCCTGGGCTTCGGCTTCCTCACCTTCCTGAACGCGACGCTCCATTCCGGGGTGGATCTCGTCCTCGATACCGTAGGGATAGACGATGCGCTCGATGGGGCTGATATCGCCGTGACGGGTGAAGGGCGCATCGATGCCCAGACGGCTATGGGCAAGGCTCCCGGCGGCGTGGCCAAGCGCGCCAAGGCGCGCGGATGCCGCGTTATCGCCTTCTCCGGCTGTGTGACGGAAGACGCACGGGCCGTGAACCAGCACGGCATCGACGCCTTCTTCCCCATCATGCGCGCCCCGGTCACACTGGAAGAAGCGCTGGACAAGGAAAATGCCCGGCGCAATCTTGCCGACACGGCAGAACAGGTTTTCCGCCTCCTGTAATCCCCTTATCTCGAGAGAACGATCATGGCAGACCATAACGAGCTCATCCATCACCTCTACCACGATAAAGATTTCAACTGCGCCATCACCACGCTCCACTGCCTGGGAAAGGAATTCGGCGTGGATATCCAGCAGCAGGTTTTTGACTCCGCCATCTGTCTGAACGGCGGAGGGCGCTTCCGTGCGCAGTGCGGCCTTGTGGAAGGCGCGCTCATGTTCATCGGCATCTGCGCCACAGAGCGCGGCATGAAAAAGAAGGAGATGATGAAAATAGCCTATGGCTTCTGCGAAGCCTTCACCGCCCGCTTCCATTCCCTGCTCTGCCGCGACCTGCGCCCTGGCGGTTTCCAGAAAAGTGACCCGCCCCATATGTGCGAACCCCTCACCCGCGAGACCGTAGCCTTCACCATAGACTACCTCAAACAGCACTTCACCCAAAACTGAACAAATCTGACGAGAAAAGGCGCCCCCGAAAAGGAGCGCCTTTTTCTTTCTCTCTTCCGCTATTCTTCATCCCAGAACAGTCGGCGGATCTCCGGGCTGACAGGCTCGCCAAAATGCGTACCCGCCACAAAGGCCACAAAGGAAAAGGCCAGTGTGGGAATGATGGCATGAACGCCGCCCAACGGTACTTTGAACACGGACAGGAAAATAAATACCGTAAGGCCGATGAGGATGGAGAACACCGCTCCTGCCGCGTTGGCCCTCTTCCAGTACAGGCCGAGTATGATGGGCCACAGGAACACGGCCTCAAGGCCGCCGAAGGCAAAAAGGTTGATCCAGACCAAGAGTTCCGGAGGATTGAAGGAGGCGGCAAAAACAAGAAGACCTGCGGCAACGGTACAGCCGAAGCTCATGCGCGCAAGCTTCTTCGGAGAAATGCGCGACGCATCGTTCTTCAGGCTGTATCGGATATACAGGTCCTTGATGATGGCCGCCGATACCAGCAGGAGCATGGTGTCCACCGTGGACATGATGGCCGCCAGAGGGCCAGCCACAAACACCCCTGCCCAGAAAGGCGGCAGAAATTCAAGGATGAGGGAAGGGATGATGAGGTCGCCGGAGCTCAAACCGGGCATGACGGCCCTTCCCAGCACTCCGGCCAGATGCATGAAGAGAAGAAGGAAGCCGATGATAAGCGTTCCCATCACCATAGCATTATGCATGGAGCGGGAATCCTTATACCCGAAACAGCGCTGTGTCGTCTGAGGCAGGCCCAGAATGCCAAGGCCGACCAGTACCCAGAACGAGAACAGCATGGGCGCTGGAACTTGCCCGCCAGCCCCGGAAGGAGTGATAAGCCCGGGGTCGATAGCCTTCAATGTCTGGATGCTCTGTTCCATGCCGCCGCCCGCTTCCAGCACCGCCATAAAGACGACAACCGAAGCAACGACCATAACAACGCCTTGCAAGGCATCCGTCAAAACGACAGCCCGGAAGCCGCCGACAGCCGTATAGACAACGACGGTCACACCGAAAAGGATGAGCCCGACCTCATAGGGATAGCCCGTCACGGCTTGGAAAAGGCGAGCTCCGCCTATGAACTGCGCAACCATAGACGCGGCGAAGAATACCAGCAGGGCCATTGAACATAGAATAACGACAACATCGCTCCGATAGCGCGCATAGAGAAAGTCCGTGATGGTCACAGCGCCCAGACGCCGCCCGATAATGGCAAAGCGCTTTCCCAAAACGCCGAGCGTCAGGAATGTTGTCGGAACCTGAATCATGGCAAGGAGCACCCACGCAAGCCCCAGGCTGTAGGCTACGCCCGGCCCGCCCACAAAGGAGCTGGCGCTGGTGTAGCTGGCAATGATGGTCATGGCCAGCACGAAGCCGCCCATAGAGCGCCCGCCAATGAAGTATTCCTCGACAATATTCTTGGAAGCGCCGGATCTGGCACGGCGCTGAACCCACACGGCCAGAAGAAGCGTCAGAAGAAGATACGCGGCAAGGGGAAGGACTGAGGCCATCATGCGTCATCCCCTTCTTTCTGCGTGTTCTCCCCGGCGTCAATATCATCAAGGGGGATGTCCGCAAACCACCTGCGGACGACCAGCCAGAGGATAAGCGTCACCACAGGATAACCGACAACGCAGCTATAGAAGAACCAGGCTGGCAGGCCGAAAACATAGCTGTATTCATCAGGATCGCCAGAACCAAGGCCAAAGGCAAACAATGTCCACCAGAGAAAGAAAAAGGCATAAAGCCCCAGCGTGATATACGCCTCTCGGTCTGCCTGCTTGAATATTTTTTTCATGATGCTCCCCGGAACAGCACGTTATCCTAGGAAGACAGTATGACAAAAAAAAATAAAGGGCAACGAGAGGGCACAGAAGAAATAGAGAGAGCCCCTAGAAACACCCCAAAGCCCCGCGGCATCCTTTTTCAGGATACGGCGGGGCTTTGGTATGCAGGGCTTTTAAACGACGAAAGGCCGTCATACGACGGCCTTTCTAAAGAAAACCTTGGCATCGGCCTACTTTCCCACACAAAAGTATGCAGTATCATGGGCGATGAAGAGCTTGACTGCCGAGTTCGGAATGGGATCGGGTATACCCTCTTCTCTATGGACACCAAGGAAATA
>JAFQTU010000028.1 GCA_017408905.1 Mailhella sp.
AACGCCACCGGTGAGAAGTCTGCCCAGCGCATTGTGCGAGAGCGCGGTCTTTCCATTATTAAGGATGCGACCTCGTGGCGGGAACTCCACGAGGGACTTGCCGAGGTCGGCCTACGCTTTGAGAAGAAAGGTTCGGGAGCGTTGGTCTGGGTAGGTGACGTGTCGGTCAAGGCATCGAGCGTGGACAGGTCGTTCAGTATGCCGAAGCTGGTCAAACGACTAGGGGAGTTTGAGGGCGGGGACTACCCCAAGGAAAGGATACGCCCCATGCCTGAACCTGTCATTGAGGCCAAAGCCATGTTCGAAGAGGATTGGCGGGAGTACCGGCAGGAACAAGACATTAAAAAGAAAGAACGAGCCCTTATCCTGAACCGGAAAAAGGACGCGCTCCAACGCTGGGAAGATGAACGGAAGGCCCGCCGCGTAGCTTCACTACGCGCTCTTTCCCCTCATGGCCTCCCGCTGATGAACATAGGTCGGCACTTCTTGAAAGAGCAACAGCGGCAAGAAAAGAGGAAGCTCTACCATACACAAAAGATCATCCCCGAACGGCGTACCAGTCCCCATTCCTTCAAACATTGGTTCTCCCAGAAAGCATCGAGGAAGGCCGTACTCTGGCGACTCAGAAAAAAGCTGAATCCCAGCCTACGGGTCGAAAAGTTAGCGTTCCCGAAAAACTATGATTTCCGGCCTTGCTATGAGCAGTATCTTGAGAAGGTCAAAAAAGAGCTCGGCGAAAACGCCGATGGTTCTCGGATTGACGCCGAAATCGCCCTGCGGATGCGTCTGGATGGACACGACATCAACGCATCTGTTAACACCATTTATCATGAGAGCAATTGGGCCAAGCTGAGAACCTCGCAAGAAGAAAGACTCGAGTACGTTAGCCGTATCGCCCGTGTCTCCTTTGGCACGGTTGGCGATGTGGCCATCGCCCAGAGGAAGGTCGAAACGGAGATAAAAAAGCTCGTAACTTCGGAAACAGATCGCGTACACTGTACTCCCTTCACAAGGTAGGTCATGGCAGATTCTTTTCGCAAGGTCTTATCATGAGTAGGGTATTGCTGGTGAGTATGGTAAGGCATATTCCCATTTATTTCCCTTCGTTCTGGGCATTGCCGAGTATACGGGAATACGCCTCATTTATCGTTGTTTGCTATTCCGGTCTATCTGCCAATCCCAGTACGTTGGCTATCCGTTTAAATACGTTCAATCCCATATCAACTTTGTCGTTTTCGATATCGGACATATGTGAGTAAGAAATATCGGTTTCATCAGCCAAATTTCTTTGCGTCATATCTTTGGCTTGACGAACTTGAATAATGGTAGTGCTGGTATTGCTAAGAAGATCATAAAGGTCAAATGATTTCATTGGATTCTCCTTGGTGACGTATTGTCCCAGAGCGCAGGGAATCCATTAGTTTCGCAAAGTATTATTGAGGAATGAATCGTCTATAGACGATGGATTCTTGAGTAGAGGTTTGATAAACTTAGGAGTATTTACCTTAAATACATCGGGCCGCCCAAAGGCGGCCCGATGGCGTTAATTAGCAAAAGGAAGAGAATGCAATAGCACCTCAGCGAGAGATGGCCGGAGCGAGAAGAATACCCACATTCATCCGAAGAAATCCACTCACATCTTTTTAATTTGTGAGTATTTTTGTGGGTATGCTGTTTGATATTTGTAAATTAATCATTATATTTCATAATATTATAAATTTACAAATATTTTCTACAGAAAAGTTCCTTCCCCTCCCCGCAACATCTCTACTTCCCTATCTTCCCCTTCGAGTAGTTCACCAGACCGCCGCAGGCGATGAGGTTCTGCATGAAGGGCGGGAAGGGTTCGGCCTGGAAGGTCTGGCCCGTGGTCTCATTGGTGATGACACCGGTATTGAAGTCCACGCTCACGGTATCTCCGGCCTTGATATTCTTGGCAGCCTCTTCGCATTCGAGGATGGGCAGGCCGATATTCAGGGCGTTACGGAAGAAGATACGTGCGAAGGTGGAGGCGATGACGCAGGAAATTCCCAGATACTTGATGGACAGCGGAGCGTGTTCACGCGAGGAGCCGCAGCCGAAGTTCTTCTGGGCGATCATGATATCGCCGGGCCGGGCATTTTTCACGAAGTCGGGGTCTTCCGATTCCATGCAGTGCGAGGCCAGCTCCTTAGGGTCGGTCACGTTGAGGTACGCGCCGGGAAGGATGACATCGGTATTGATGTCATCGCCGAAAACGAAGGCTTTGCCGTGGGCGTTCTGCATCATTCCACTCCTTCAAGGCTTTCCGGGCTGACGATGCGGCCCGCAACGGCGGAGGCCGCGGCTACGGCCGGACTGCACAGATAGACTTCCGATTCCACATGGCCCATGCGGCCCACGAAGTTGCGGTTCGTGGTGGAAAGGCACTTTTCACCGGCGGCAAGGATGCCCATGTGGCCGCCGAGGCAGGCTCCGCAGGTGGGGGTGGACACGGCGCATCCGGCTTCCATGAAGGTGCGCAGGTAGCCGAGCTCCATGCACTGCATATAGATGGTGGGCGTGGCCGGGATGACCAGCACGCGCAGGGTGTCGGCCACCTTCCTTCCTTTAAGGATGCGTGCGGCCATAGCCATGTCTTCGAGGCGGCCGTTGGTGCAGGAGCCGATGAAGACCTGGTCGAGCGGCACGTCGCCCACTTCGTCGATGGTGCGGGTATTGGAAGGCAGGTGCGGGAAGGCTACCGTGGGGCGGATGGCCGAAAGGTCTATCTCGATGACCTGCTCGTAGTCGGCGTCCTCGTCGGCCTCGTAGGAGGTCCAAGGCTTGGCGCAGTGCTCGGCGAGGTAGGCGCGGCACACGTCGTCCACGGGGAAGGTCGCGTTCTTGGCACCGGCTTCGATGGCCATGTTGGTGATGGAGAAGCGGTCGTCCATGGAGAGGGAGGCCACGCCGTCGCCGCAGAATTCCATGGAGCGGTAGAGCGCACCGTCCACGCCGATGCGGCCGATGATGTGGAGCATCACGTCCTTGCCGCAGACCCATTTGCCGGGCTTGCCCGTGAGCACGAACTTGATGGCGGCAGGCACTTTGAACCAGTTCTCGCCGGTGGCCATGCCCATAGCGAGGTCGGTACTGCCCACGCCCGTGGAGAAAGCGCCGATAGCGCCGTAGGTGCAGGTGTGGGAATCGCCGCCGATGATGACTTCACCGGGGGCAACGATGCCCTGCTCGGGCAGAAGGGCGTGCTCGATGCCCATGCGGCCCACGTCGAAGAAATGCGTGAGCTGGTTCTCGCGGGCGAAGTCGCGGCACACCTTGCAGTTCATGGCGGCCTTGATGTCCTTGTTGGGGGCGAAGTGGTCGAGCACGACCACCACCTTTTCCTTGTCGAAGACCTTTTCCGCGCCCGATTTGCGGAATTCGGGAACGGCCAGCGCGATGGTGATGTCGTTGCCCATCACGATATCGAGCTTGGCCTCGATGAGCTGCCCGGCGGCGACGCTTTCCAGTCCGGCGTGCGCGGCCAGTATCTTCTGTGTCACGGTCATGCCCATGAGCCTGTCCTTCTGTGGAATGTTTTTCCTGTTTTTTGCGCAGGATGGCAAAAAATGTACTCAACGATAAAATAGGGCTGTTGCCTTGTCCAGCGCTTATTAGACAAAGGAAGCGTACAAAGGGGCGAGGCGGGGAAAATGCGAAAAATTTATTTTTCTTGTGAAAAAAACGCTTGACGAATCCGGGAAATCTCTATAGACACATCTTCACACAACAAAGGCGCGTAGCTCAGGTGGCAGAGCACTTCCTTGACACGGAAGGGGTCAGCAGTTCAAGTCTGCTCGTGCCTACCACAAAACAGAAACGGAAAGGGAGGCAGCGCCTCCCTTTTCTTTTTTTATTCTCTGGAGTTTTATCATGCAGATATCCGTAGAAGGAAAGTCGATCGAGGCCGCCCTCGGCTCTACCTGTGCCGACGTGCTGAAGCAGGCTCTTTCCGGCAAACGGTTCAAGGCCGCTCTTGCCTGCCGTGTGAAGACTGCTGAAGCTGAAACTCTCCTCGATCTCTCCGCTGAAATGCCCGCCGACGCTGTTGAAGCCGCCCCCGTCACCGCTGACGAGGCCGAAGGCCTGCAGCTCCTGCGCCATTCTACCTCCCATGTCATGGCCGCCGCCGTGCAGAAGCTCTTCCCCGGCGTGAAGGTGACCATCGGCCCTTCCATCGACAAGGGCTTCTACTACGACTTCGACGCTCCCCGCCCCTTCACCCCTGAAGACCTCGAAGCCATCGAGAAGGAAATGCGCGCCATCGTGGCCGCCAACGTTCCCTTCGAGCGCTCCGTCATGGGCAAGGCCGAAGCCGTGGCCCTCTTCGCTGGCAAGGGCGAGAACTACAAGGTCGAGATCATCGAAGAACTCGAAGCCGACACCGTGTCCCTGTACCGCTGCGGCGACTTCCTCGACCTCTGCCGCGGCCCGCATATCCCCAGCACCGGCGCTGTGAAGGCCTTCAAGCTGCTCTCCGTGGCCGGCGCTTACTGGCGCGGCGACGAGAAGCGCCCCATGCTGTCCCGCATCTACGGTACGGCCTTCGGCGACGAAAAGACCCTCAAGGAATACCTGAACGCCCTCGAAGAAGCCAAGCGCCGCGACCATCGCCGCCTCGGCAAGGAACTGGGCCTGTTCTCCTTCCATGAAGACATCGCCCCCGGCATGTCCTTCTGGCTGCCCAAGGGCATGATGCTCCGCACCGTGCTCGAAGACTTCCTCGTCCGCGAACATCTGAAGCGCGGCTACGAACTCGTGCGCGGCCCGCAGATCCTGCGCCGCGAACTGTGGGAACGCTCCGGCCACTACGCCCACTACCGTGAAAACATGTACTTCACGGAGATCGAGGAAGACGTGCATGGCGTGAAGCCCATGAACTGCGTGGGCCATATGCTCATGTACAACGAGACCCTGCACAGCTACCGCGACCTGCCCGTGCGCCTTTTCGAACTCGGTGTGGTGCACCGCCACGAAAAGTCCGGCACTCTGCACGGCCTGCTCCGCGTGCGCCAGTTCACGCAGGACGACGCCCATATCCTCTGCGCCCCTGAACAGCTCGAAGAAGAGATCCTGAACGTCATGCACCTTTCCGCTGACCTCATGGACCTGTTCGGCTTCCAGTACCGCATCTTCATCTCCACCCGCCCCGAAGACAGCATCGGCTCCGACGAGGCGTGGGAACTCGCTACCAACGCTCTCATCAAGGCCGTCGAGAAGGAAGGCAAGCCCTACCAGATCAACGAAGGCGACGGCGCCTTCTACGGCCCCAAGATCGATATCAAGGTCACGGACGCCATCGGCCGCGAATGGCAGCTCTCCACCATCCAGGTGGACTTCACCCTGCCCGAGCGCTTCGACCTGGTGTACGTGGGTCAGGACGGTGAACGCCATCGTCCCGTCATGGTGCATCGCGCCATCCTGGGCTCTCTGGAACGCTTCATCGGCGTTCTTACCGAACACTTTGCCGGTGCCTTCCCTGCCTGGCTCGCCCCTGTGCAGGCCCGTATCGTCAACGTGACCGACGCCCAGCTGGATTACGTCAAAGAAATGAAGAGCCGCCTTGCCGCCGCCGGCATCCGTGTGGAAGCCGACCTGCGCAACGAAAAGCTGGGCTTCAAAGTGCGTGAAGCTCAGATGGCCAAGATTCCTTACGTCCTCGTCGTGGGCGACAAGGAAGTGGCCGATGGCGGCTTCAGCGTCCGTCTGCGCTCCGGCGAGAACATCGGCTTCCGCTCCGTGGAAGACACCATCGCCATGATCCGCACGGACAGTGAGGAACCTTTCAAGCGTGGAGGTATGAGCTATAGCTTCGCCTAACATGAGACCTCGCCGCGACGTGCCGCAGGACGGCGTGCGCCGCAACGAGCAGATTCGCGCCCGCGAAGTGCGGGTTATTGGCCCGGAAGGTGAACAGATCGGCATCGTTCCCTGTTCTGACGCTATCGCTATGGCCCATGAGCACGGCCTTGACCTGGTGGAAGTGGCTGCCAACGCCGAACCGCCTGTCTGCCGCATCATGGACTTCGGCAAGTTCAAGTACGAACAGCAGCAGAAGAAGAAGGAAGCCAAGAAGAACCAGACTGTGGTGCAGATCAAGGAAATCAAGGTCCGTCCCAAGACCGACGACCATGACTACGAGACCAAGGTGCGCCACATCCGCCGCTTCCTCGAAGACGGCGACCGCTGCAAGGTCACGGTGTTCTTCCGCGGCCGCGAGATCGTGCACAAGGATCGCGGTGAAGCCATCCTTGAAAAGATCATCGCGGACACCGCCGATGTGGGCAAGGTCGAACAGGCTCCCAGCGCCGAAGGCCGCACCCTCCAGATGATGCTCATTCCTCTGCCTAAGAAATAGCTCGACTATGCGCGCGGCCCGTCATGAAATTTGTCGGGCCGCGCCTTGATTTTTTGCTTGCAGATTATGCAGTTTTGATGCATAGTCGGTGCTTTCTGATGCCTAAATCGTCCTTTCCGTTCAGGAAAGCTACGAATACCAAGGAGTTGGTTTATGCCTAAGATCAAGACCAGACGTTCTGCCGCCAAGCGCTTCGAAGTGACCGGCAGCGGCAAGTTCAAGCGTCGTCGTCAGAATCTGCGCCACATCCTTACCAAGAAGGACGCCAAGCGTCGTTCTCGCCTCGGTAAGGGCGCTATCGTCGACAGCACGAACGAAAAGGCCGTCCGTCGTATGCTTCCCTACGCCTAAGTCTCGCATCCTTTTTGCGAACTGCGTAGAATTTCGAATTTCGCCGCAATAAGCGGCTCAACTCCCGCTGGCTCGATCTCCGCCTCGCGGGACTGATCAGGAGTTATCCATGCGTGTAAAGAGAGGTCTTGCTGCCCATCGTCGGCACAAGAAATACCTGGACATGGCCAAGGGCTTCCGCGGTGGCCGCAGCCGTCTGTACCGTACCGCCCGTGAAGCTGTTGAACGTTCTCTCGCTTATGCTTTCGAGGGCCGCAAGCTCCGCAAGCGTGCCTTCCGCCGCCTGTGGATCCAGCGTATCAACGCTGGTGCCCGCATCAACGGCCTGTCCTATTCCCGTCTGGTCAATGGCCTGAAGCTTGCCGGTGTTGAAATCAACCGCAAGATGCTCGCCGACCTCGCCGTGCGTGAAAAGGCCGACTTCGCCGCTATCGTCGAACTGGCCAAGTCCAAGCTGGCGTAATTGCCGTCTGCGAACGGAGGTGGCTGAAGGCCGTGAGGCCTGATGCCCCAAAGGACGATTTTTGGGGAGCTTTCCCCGTGAAGGGTGCAGGGCCAGTCCCCGCACCCTTTTTCATTTTTCAGACACAGGCTCGCCCAAACGCGGCCTGACAAGGTTCTGACATGGATCTTCTCGAACAACTCAATGCTCTGCCCGGCCAGCTTGAAGAGCGCCTTGCCCAGACCGCGACGGAAGCCGAACTGGAAGCCGTGCGCGTGGACTTCCTCGGCCGCAAGGGCAAGCTTGCCGAGCTCATGGCGCAGATGCGCAACCTCACCCCCGAACAGCGCCCGGCCTTCGGCCAGGCCGCCAACGCCGTGAAGACCAGCCTCATCGAGCTTTTCGAAGCCCGCCTCGCCCAGCAGGAGCAGGAACGCGAAGCCGCCTTCATCGCCGGTTTCGACCCCAGCCTGCCCGGCCGTACGCTTTGGAACGGCTCCCTGCACCCCATCACGCTGGCCATGGAAGAAGTCTGCTCCGTGTTCCGCAACATGGGCTACGAGATCGCCGGCGGCCCTGAAGTCGAAACCGACTTCAACTGCTTCGAAGCGCTGAATATGCCCCCCGAACACCCTGCCCGCGATATGCAGGACACCCTGTATATCACCGACCGCGTGCTCCTGCGCACCCACACCTCCAGCGTGCAGGTGCGTACCATGCTCAAGCGCAAGCCCCCGCTGGCCATCATCGGCCCCGGCAAGGTGTACCGCCGCGACTCCGACGTGACCCATACCCCCATGTTCCACCAGATCGAAGGTCTGCTCGTGGACAAGCACGTCACTATGGCCGACCTGCGCGGCACGCTTACCGCCTTCGTGCGCGCCGTGTTCGGCGAGAAGACCCGTGTGCGCTTCCGCCCCAGCTTCTTCCCCTTCACCGAACCCAGCGTGGAAGTGGATATGTCCTGCACCCAGTGCGGCGGCCAGGGCCATGTGAACGGCCAGCCCTGCCGCGTGTGCAAGGGCTCCGGCTGGCTCGAGATCCTCGGCTCCGGCATGGTCGATCCCGCCGTGTTCACCGCCGTGGGCTACGACCCCGATGAAGTCACCGGCTTCGCCTTCGGCCTTGGCGTCGAACGCATCGCCATGCTCAAATACGGCCTCACCG
Organism: Mailhella sp.; assembly: GCA_017408905.1. Taxonomy (GTDB): domain Bacteria; phylum Desulfobacterota; class Desulfovibrionia; order Desulfovibrionales; family Desulfovibrionaceae; genus Mailhella. Next base: position 8,340 of record JAFQTU010000028.1, read on the forward strand.
ACCTGCGCATGAACTTCGAAAACGACGTGCGCTTCCTCCATCAGTTCCCTGTGTAAGAGGAAGGAAGAGTTTGGCGGGGGAGGGAGAACCCCCGTTCTGTAGAACGGTGCGTTCTCCCTCCCCCGCGCCCCTCCCTCTCCTCCCAAGACTTTTATTTGCTGACCCCCTTGGTTTTCCTTAATTAAAAGTCTTTGGAAAAGGGGATGGGGTTTGGGGAATGGGAAAGCTTTTCTTCAGAAAAGTTTTCCCATTCCCCAAGAAACGATCCTTCCTTCTCCTTAGGAGAAAGAATATGCTGCTTAGTTTCAACTGGCTGAAAGAATTTGTTCCGTACACCGGGACGGCGGAAGAGCTGGGCGAGATGCTCACCATGCTCGGCCTTGAGCTGGAGGAAGTCGTCCATCCGTTTGAAGGCATTTCCGGCCTTGTGGTGGGCCGCGTGCTCACCTGCGAAGATCATCCTGATTCCGACCATCTGCACGTCTGCACTGTGGACGTGGGCGCTGACGAGCCCCTGCCCATCGTGTGCGGCGCTCCCAACGTGGCGGCGGGCCAGCTTGTGCCCGTGGCTCCCGTGGGCGCTACGCTCCCCGGCGGCCTTGTCATGAAGAAGGCCAAGCTCCGCGGCGTGCCTTCGCACGGCATGATCTGCTCCGAGCGCGAAATGGGGCTTACCGACGACCATTCCGGCATCCTTGTCCTGCCCGAAGTGAACAAGTCCGGCCGCAAGGTCGAACTTGGTGAACGTTTCATCGACGCCTACGAGCTCGATCAGGAAGTGCTGGACATCAGCATCACGCCCAACCGCGCCGACTGTCTGTCTGTGTACGGCTTTGCCCGCCTCATCGGCGGCTACCTCGGCCTGCCCGTGACCATGCCTTCCTTTGACCTGAAGGAAGAAGGCGAAGACATGAGCCATGCTGTGCCCGTGGACGTGAAGGACAGCGACTTCTGCCCCTCCTACACCGGCCGCATCCTCAAGGGCGCCAAGGTCGGCCCTTCTCCCGCGTGGATGCGCTACCGCCTCAACGCTGTGGGCGTGCGCGCCATCTCCAACCTCGTGGACGTGACCAACTACATCCTCATGGAGCTTGGTCAGCCCCTGCACGCCTTCGACCACAACAAGCTGGCCGGCAACCGCATCGTGGTGCGCACCGCTGAAGACGGCGAGAAGATCACTACCCTCGACGGTCAGGAACGCCTGCTCAAGGCTGGCGACGGCCTCATCTGCGACGGCGAGAAGCCCGTGGCTCTGGCTGGCGTGATGGGCGGCCTTGAGACCGAGATCACCGGCGAATCCGAAAGCGTCTTCCTCGAATGCGCCGTGTTCCGCCCTGCCTCCATTCGCATGACGGCCCGCCGCCTCGCCCTTGGCAGTGAGTCTTCCTACCGTTATGAACGCGGCGTTGACCCCACCGGCATGGCCTTCGCTCTCGACCGTGCGGCCGCCCTCATGGCCGAGCTGTCCGGCGCTTCCGTGTGCCGCGGCGTCTGCGCCTGCACGCCCAAGCCCTTCGTGTCCCCTGTGGTGCGTTTCCGCCGCAGCCGCGCCGAAGCCGTGCTGGGCATCGAGCTGACCGACGATTTCTGCGCCTGGACGCTGGAAGCCCTCGGCTGCAAGCTCGACCGCTCCGACGAAGCCGACTGGAAGGTCAGCACTCCCGGCTGGCGCTACGACCTCGTTCGTGAAGCCGACCTCATCGAAGAAGTGGCCATCTTCAAGGGCGTGGACAACCTTGGCGAGACCCTGCCCGCCATCCCCCAGACCCTCGACACCTTCGGCCAGCCCGAAAGCCGCCATTCCTTCATGATGCGCGTCAAGCACTGGGCCGCCGGTCTGGGCCTGAACGAAGCCGTGAACTTCAGCTTCGTGGGCAACAAGGATCTCGACTTCCTCGGCCTGCCTGCCGAAGGCCGCGTGAACATCATGAACCCGCTCACCGCCGAGCAGGACGTCCTACGCACCGAACTGGCCCCCGGCCTGTTCCAGAACGTGCGCCAGAACATCGCTCAGGGCGCGAACGGCGTTCGCCTCTTCGAGATTGCCGAAGCCTTCACGCAGGACGCTTCCAGCGACACCACCGTGAAGGAAGTGCGCCACCTCGCCTTCGTGCTCTACGGCTCCCGCTACGATACGGCCTGGGCTCATGCCGACGAGGACATGGATTACGTGGACCTCAAGGGCATCGTGGAGAAGTTCTTCGGCTTCCTGCACCTGCCCGTCCCGGCCTTCGCCATGACCGAGCATCCCTACCTTGCCCCTGCCGTGCAGATGACCCTGCCCGACGGCTCTGTGGCCGGTGTCATCGGCCGCCTGAAGCCCGCTATGGCCGACGCCTACCTCGCCCGCAAGGCCGTGTGGTACGCCGACCTCGACCTCGACCTTCTGCGTGAAGCCTCGCAGGGCAAGTACACGCACTTCCAGCAGCTCCCGACCTTCCCGGCCGTGCGCCGCGACATCACCTTCATCGCCCCCAAGAGCCTGCACGTCGAAGCCGTGCTCGCCGCTGTGAAGGGCGTGAAGACCTCCCTGCTCGAAAGCGCCGAACTCATCGACGTGTACGAGCCCAAGGGCGGCGAAGAGCGCAACATCACCTGCCGCTTCACCTTCCGCAAGGCTGACCGTACCCTGCAGGACGGCGAAGTGGACAAGGAACGCGAGAAGATCGCCTCCGGCGTGGTGAAAGCCCTCGGCGTGCGCATCTAAGCGAACCTGCCAGATGACAGTGGCCGCTCTTTCCTTCGGGAGAGGGCGGCCCTTTTCTTTTAAAGAGTTGCGCGGTGAAATACTTTGTCACGAAAATCATGGACTCAGCGGCTGGCGAAATCATAGCCTCTGTGCCACAGATAGGGAAACGGACATTCGAACATGACAACATCGAGAACGGAGAACTCCGATGAGCATACGATTCATAAAGAAGCTTTATGCCGGGGCGCTGGCCCTTCTCTGTCTGCTGGGAACGAGTTCCGGAGCGGCGGAAGCCGTGTCCGGCGTGCAGACCTATCGCCTTGAGAACGGGCTCACCGTGCTGGTGAAGGAAGACAGCCGCTTCCCGCTGGTGGCCGTGCGCCTTTTCGTGAAGGCCGGTTCTGCGTGGGAAAAGCCGGAAGAGGCGGGTATGAGCCATCTGCTCGAGCACATGGTCTTCAAGGGCTCCAAGACCAGCGGCCCGGGCGTGGACAAGAAGGTGGAGAACGCGGGCGGCTCTATGAACGCCTATACTTCCTACGACCTCACTACCTATCTTACCGACCTTCCCTCGGCGAAGTGGAAGGAGGCTATGGCCGCCGTGCGCGACCTTGCCTTCGACCCCCTGCTCAAGCAGGCCGACCTCGATGCCGAGCGCGAAGTGGTGCTGGCCGAGAAGAAACAGCGCGGGGACAGCCCCATGACGCGCCTGTTCCAGACCACGCTGGCGCATACGCTCAAGGGTACGCCGTACCAGACGCCCGTCATCGGTACGGAAGAGGCCCTGCGCGGCATCACGCCCGACATGATGCGCGACTACATCAAGCGCCGCTATGACCCGCGCGACATGGTGCTTTCCGTGGCGGGCGACGTGAAAGCCACCGACGTGCTGGCTGAGGCCCGCCATCTTTTCGGCGGCTACCGCAATCATAATGTATTGAAGCTCGAGCCTTCCGTCGATCCTGCCGACCTTGCCCGCGGCCTTGTGGTGGACGTGAAGCCCGGCCCGTGGAACAAGGTCTTCGTTTCTCTGGCCTTCCCCATGCCCGGCATGAAGGACGGCCTCATGCCTGCCGCCGATGTGCTGGCCCATCTGCTCTCCGGCGACGATACGGCCCTCCTGCCGCGCTCTCTGCGCATCGAGAAGCAGATCGTGGACGCTGTGGACGCCTCGTCCATGAGCTTCGAGCGGGCCGGGGCCTTCCTCATCCTCGCCCAGCTCGACCCGGACAAGGCTGAGGTCTATCTCAAGGATATCGCCGCGTGTCTGGCCTCCCTGAAAGCCGGGGATTTCACCGATGCGCAGATAGCCCGCGCCAAGCTCAACCTTGAGGACAATTACCTGCGCGGCCTCGAAAATATCTCCAATATCGCCGAGACGATGGGCTCGGAATATTTCTACGACCCGGCAAGCGTGGGCGGCGAACGCTGGCTGGCCGCTGTGCGCGGCGTGGATCGCGCCCAGCTCCAGCAGGTCATCGACCAGTGGCTGAGGCCCGACGCCCTTACCGTGGCCGCCCTTGTCCCGCAGGGCAGGGACGGCGGAAAGGCGGCGCTGGATGACGCTTCCGCCCGGGCCGCAGTCGTCTCTGCATGGCCTGAAGCCGGGAAGCCGCAGAAAGCGGACAAGGCTTCGGCGGAGAAGGGCGGCGACGTGAAGCCGGAGATCGTGGACATGGGCAAGGGCCGTACGCTGGTGCTCCTGCCCGACCGCAGTCTGCCCTATGTCTCGGCCACGCTGGCCTTTTCCGGCGGCGAACTCCTTGCTTCGGAAGAGGAGGAAGGGCTTGCCGCGCTCACGGCGTCGGTGCTGACGTCCGGCACGGAAAAGCGCGGCCTGCACGACATCAACGTCTATCTTTCGGAACGCGCGTCCGGCCTGTCGTCAGGGGCGTCCACCAAGCAGTTCAGCCTGCGCATGGATGCGCCCAAGCGCTTCGCTCCCGAGGTCTTCGCCCTGATGAAGGAAGTTCTGGAAAGCCCGGCTTTCCGGGAAGAAGACGTGGAGCGCTCCAAGCGTGAGCAGATAGCCTCGGTGGTCAGCCGTGAGGAAAGCGCGATGGGCCTCATGGGCCGCAATCTTCGCCACTTCCTGTTCCAGAAGGGGGCCTATGCCCACCGCAGCGGCGGCGACCCTGCACGCGTGGCGAAGTTCAGCCGCGACGACGTGGCCGGTTTCTGGCAGAAGCAGGCCGTGCGCCCGTGGGTGCTCTGCGTGGCCGGTGATTTCGACCGTGCCGAGGTCGAATCCTTTGCCCGCTCCCTTCCTGCGCCGTCGGCCCCCAGGCTGGAAAGCACGGCCCCGGACTGGAACAGCGCACGGACGCTCGACCTCAAGCTTCCGGGCCGCGATCAGGCCGTGTATGTCATGCTCTTCCCCACGGCAGGGGCGGACGATGAAGACCGCGCGGCCCTGCGCCTGCTTTCCGAATGCCTCAGCGGATTCACGGGTATGCTCTATCAGGAACTGCGCGAAAAGCAGAGCCTCGGCTACTCGGTGTTCCCCATCGACTGGGCGTCCAAGGAAACAGGCTTCCTTGCCTTCGGCATCGTGGCTTCCCCGCAGAATCTGGACAAGGCCAAGGCGTCCTTTGAGGCCATCGTTCGTGAACTCCGGCAGAAGGAACTCCCGGCCGAGACCGTGGAGCGCGCCAAGGCTGTGGCCGAAGCCGACTACTACAAGTCGCGCCAGAGCCGCGCCATGCGGGCAGGGGAGGGGGCTTCCCTCGTGCTTCAGGGCAAGAGCCTCGACCATGCCATGAAGAAGCTGGAGGAAATGAAAGCCGTGACGGCCGCCCAGATGCGCGACGTTGCCGCCAAGTATCTCGTCCTCGGCAGGGCCTACGATCTGCGGGTGACGCCGTAGGCGGGCCGAAAGCTCGAAGAACAGCGGAAGAGGGCGGAGTGGAAGCTCCCCCTCTTCCTTTTCTGTACAAAACATGGCGATTTTGCAGGATAATTAAACTTTTTTCAAAAAAAGGCGAAATTTCGCTTTACAAAGCGCCCGCACTTGGGTAGATATCCTCTTGCTGTTTGCGGGAACGCCAGAAAGAAGCGAAAAAACTTCTTGCCAAATCATCGAAACTTCGATAAGTTCCCATACCTGCTGCTGGCGTAGCTCAACTGGCAGAGCAGCTGATTTGTAATCAGCAGGTTGCGGGTTCGATTCCCATCGCCAGCTCCATATTTAGGAGCAGCGAGAAAACGAGCTCCAAATTTCCCGGGCCAACTGGTTCGGGTGGCCGGTGAAGGTCACGCTCCTTCTTCCGGTTGCGGCAAAAAGCAACAGCTTTTTGTATAGCGTGGTGGGGTTCCCGAGCGGCCAAAGGGAACAGACTGTAAATCTGTCGTCTTACGACTTCGGTGGTTCGAATCCACCCCCCACCACCAGCTCAACGCTGGTATCGCTGTAGGAGGCAGTGCGCGCTGTCAGGGAACTACGGCACATAGGCGGGTATAGCTCAACGGCTAGAGCATCAGCCTTCCAAGCTGAGGGTTGCGAGTTCGAATCTCGTTGCCCGCTCCACCTGCCACTCCTGCTTTTTTGTTCCCCAGTCCATTGAAGCGCGTCATCGTTCGTGTTTTTTGGACTGTTCTTTGTTTAAAAAGAACAGAACGGCGTTCTCTGCTCAAGCAGAACACCACCAATGCAAGTAACCATTTAGGGAGACATCACCATGGGCAAGGAAAAATTCAATCGCTCTAAGCCGCATGTCAACATCGGCACCATCGGCCACATCG
>JAFQTU010000029.1 GCA_017408905.1 Mailhella sp.
ATGCCTTCTTTCATGGTACACTCCTCAGATGATTTGCGGACCCACAGGTTCGCCCATACCCACCTTGGTAGGCGGACAGTCGCCTAGTCACCTGATTTACCGCATGTTGAAGATTCAAGTCGGAGAACCGTACTGCTTTTTGCCGGATTAGTCCAGTCTTTTTGCACCAAGTTTCCCAAAAGTGCCCCCGCTCACTGGACGTAGGCCGCCGGAAAGGCTATATCCTCTTTCATGCGCTACTATCCCCTTTTTCTCGATCTCGCCGAAGCCCGCTGCCTGCTGGTGGGGGCCGGGCGTGTGGGCCGCCGCAAGGCCGCCACACTGCTCGAATGTTCCCCCGCTTCCCTGCTGGTGATCGACCCCGGCATGGACGAGGCCGCCTTCCGCTCCTCCCTTGCCGAGCTGGACTGCGCCCCGCTTTCCTGCGAGGCCCGCGCCTTCCGGCCCGAGGATATCGAAGGCGTATCGCTGGTCTTCGCGGCCACGCCCTCGGCCGAGGTCAATTCGGCCATCGCCCGCCTCTGCCGCGCCTCGGGCGTGCTCTGCAACGTGGCCGGCCCTCTGGAAGAAGGCGCGCGCGGCAGCTTCATCGTGCCTGCCCATGTGGAAGACGGCCCGCTCGTGCTGGCGCTTTCCACCAGCGGCGGCAGTCCCGCCTTGGCCCGCGCCCTGAAAGAAGACCTTGAACGCTGGCTCGGTGCGGGGTATTCTCGCCTCGTACGCCTGCTCGAGGCCCTGCGCCCGAAACTCCTTGCCCTCGGGCTGGGTTCCGACGCCGATGCCGAGATCTTCCGCGCCATCTGCGCCCGCCCCCTGCGGGACGCGCTCATGGCCGCCCTTGCGGAGCGCGACGCCGACAGCGCCGACGCCCTGCTCCGCCCCATCCTTCCCGCCGCACTTTCCTTCTCATCCAAGGAGACGCTCCATGGAATGGACTGACATCCTCACCTATCTCTGCCTTGCCTTCTACGGCCTGGCCACTGTGGCGTCGCTCATCGGCCTTCTGGGCCGCTCGCCCCGCGCCAAGAAGCTTGCCGTGATGTTCTGCAGCACGGGCTTCGCCGCCCACACGGCATGGCTCGTCGCCAGCCTTATCGACGGTTCGTTCAGCGCCGTGTCGCGCGGCTTCTACCTCATGCCGCTCTCGTGGGTGCTGGCCGGGGCAGGCCTCTTCATGGCCCGCCGCCAGCGGCAGGACATAGCCCTGCACTTCGTTTCGCCGTGGGCCTTCTTCCTCGGCTCCTGCGCCGTGGGCTTTGCCGAAACGCCGGGCGCGCCGCTCATCGCAGGCCCGCTTTTCGTGATGCACCTCATCGCCGTGTTCATCGGCGTGGGCGTCATGGCCGTGGCCGCCGGTGCGGGGACAATCTTCCTCGTGCAGGAAAAGAGCATCAAGAGCAAGACCGCCCTCGAAGGCTTCCGCCGCGACCTTCCCTCCCTCGGCACGCTGGACAAGGTGAACGACATGGCCACCAAGGTGGGCTTCCCGTGCTACGCCGTGGGCGTGCTCTGCGGCTTCCTCTGGGCGCGCATCCACTGGGGCAGTTTCGGCTCGGGCGACCTCAAGGTGTGGATATCCCTTGTCATCCTTGCCATCTACGCCCTGCTTTTCCATCAGCGCCAGGCCCTTGGCTGGCGCGGCCGCAAGCCTGCCATCCTTGCCATTGTCATCTTTGCCGCTTCGCTGTTCTCCATGTTCGTGGTGAACACGGCCTTCCCCACGCAGCACGGCTTCTAGGCCGCCCCACCCCGCGCAGTATATCTTATGAACAGCACCATACATCTTATCGGCATCAATCACCGCACCGCCGCCGTGGAGGTGCGCGAAAAATTCGCCCTCACCAATTTCTGCTCCCCGGAAACGTGGGCCATCCCCAATAGCGACGGCATCCGTGAATCCCTCATCCTCTCCACCTGCAACCGCGTGGAAGTGCTGGTGGTGGGCGACGGGGACGAACCGCGCCGCCGTGCGCTCCAGTGCTGGGCCTCGGCCCGCGGCCGCACCGTGGACGAGCTCGAGCCCTACCTCTACCAGTACAGGAACAACGAGGCCGTGCGCCACCTGTTCAGCGTGGCTTCCAGCCTCGATTCCCTCGTACTCGGCGAACCGCAGATCCTCGGCCAGCTCAAGGCCGCCTACACCAAGGCCCGCGACTGCAAGAGCACCAGCACCATCCTGAACCGCCTGCTGCACAAGGCCTTTTCCGTGGCCAAGCGCGTCCGCACCGAAACGGGCGTGGCCTCCAGCGCTGTGTCCATCTCGTACGCCGCCGTGGAGCTTGCCAAGCGCATCTTCGACGACATGGGCGAACACGAGGCCCTCATCATCGGTGCTGGCGAAATGGCGGAACTGGCCGCCATGCATCTGGTGCAGGCCGGAGTGAAGCGCATCCGCGTGTCGAACCGCACCTACGCCAAGGCCGAGGAACTGGCCGCCAGCCTCGGCGGCGAAGCCGTGCCCTTTGACCAGCTCTTCGACCAGCTCGTGGAGACCGACATCGTCATCAGCTCCACCGGCGCGCCCGACGCCATCATCCACGAGCAGGATATGCGCGACGTGCTGAAGAAGCGCCGCAACCGCCCCATGTTCCTCATCGACATCGCCATGCCCCGCGACATCGACCCCTCGGTGAACACGCTGGACAATATCTACCTCTACGATATCGACGACCTGAAGGAAGTGGTGGAAGAAAACCTTGCCGGGCGCCGCGAAGAAGCCGTGAAGGCCCGCGCCATCGTGGACGAGGAGACCGAAAGCTTCCGCCAGTGGCTCGACTCCCTTACGCTCCAGCCCACCATCGTGGCCCTTGGCGAACGCGGCAGGCGCATCATGGAAGAAGAACTGGCCAAGACCCTGCACCGCCTCGGCAATGTGGACGACGCCACCCGCGAGGCCCTCGAAGTCATGGCGCAGTCGCTGGTGAAGCGCTTCAACCACGAGCCCATCGCCTTCCTCAAGAACCGCTTCCACGAGGCCGACCGCCCCGAAGCCACGCTCGAGGCCGTGAGCACGGTCCAGCGTATGTTCGGCCTGAAATAATCCGCTGATATCCCCTGAGAAAGCCGCGCGGCAGACCTTGCGTCTGCCGCGCTTTTTTATCCTAACCCCTCTTCGCCTTCCCGGCTCTTGTCAGAATTGTCAAAAAAACAGTCCTGCCTTTCCCCAGATATTGACGTTTCCGCAAGGCCTTGTTGACTTTTTTGTTTCTATCGTGAATTATTGAACGGATATTTTTTTCGTTCACGCCAAGGAGAGAAGGTCGCTATGGGAATCATCGAAAGTTTCGTCAACTGGTCTAACAACATACTCTGGTCGTATGTGCTCATCGGCATGCTGGTGGGCCTTGGCCTGTACTTCACGGCACGCATCAACTTCGCCCAGCTTTCCATGCTCGGCGAAATGTGCCGCCTGCTCAAGGAAGGAACCAATAAGGAAGGCGGCCAGATCAGCTCCTTCCAGGCCTTCTGCATCAGCACCGCTTCCCGCGTGGGCGTGGGCAACATCGCCGGTATTGCCATCGCTATCATGGTCGGCGGCCCCGGCGCTATCTTCTGGATGTGGGTCATTGCCCTGCTCGGCGCGGCTTCCGGCTTTGTGGAAAGCACGCTCGCCCAGATCTACAAGGTGCGCGATCCGCTTACCGGCGGCTTCCGCGGCGGCCCCGCCTACTACATCAAGAACTGCCTCGGTAATGCCAAGGCTGCCGCGCTCTTCGCCATCCTGATCTCCGTGACCTTCGGCATGTGCTTCAACTCGGTGCAGTCCAACACCATCACCGACGCCCTGAACTCGCAGTTCGGCATCAACAAGTACGCCATCTGCGTGGCCCTCACCGCCATTTCCGCCGTGGTCATCTTCGGCGGCATCAAGCGCATCGCCACCCTGAGCAGCTGGCTCGTGCCCCTCATGGCCACTTCCTACCTGCTCATGGCCGTTATCGTCATCATCCTGAACATCACCGAAGTGCCCGGCATGATCGCCACCATCGTGTCCAAGGCCTTCTCCCCTGACGCCGCCATCGGCGGCATCTCCGCCGCCATCCTCACTGGTGCCAAGCGCGGCCTCTTCTCCAACGAAGCCGGTATGGGTTCCGTGCCCAACGCCGCCGCCACCGCCACGGTGAGCCACCCTGTGAAGCAGGGCCTCGTCCAGGCCCTCGGCGTGTTCGTGGATACCATGGTCGTCTGCACCGCCTCCGCCTGCATCGTCCTCCTGTTCGACGGCTATGCCGATGCTGGCCAGAAGGGTGTGGCTCTTGTCCAGCTCGCCCTGAGCAGTGAACTCGGCAGTTTCGCCGGCGTGCTCATCACCGTCATGGTGTTCATGTTCGCCTTCAGCTCCATCGCCGGCAACTACTACTACGGCGAAAGCAACATCCAGTTCTTCAGCGAAAAGCCCATCTGGCTCTTCATCTTCCGCGCCCTCTGCGTGGCCATGGTGGCCTTCGGTTCTCTGGCTCCCCTGCCCTTCGTGTGGAACCTTGCCGACCTGTTCATGGCCCTCATGGCCATCGTGAACCTTGTGGCCATCACCATCCTCGGCCGTAACGCCTTCATCGCCCTCAAGGACTATCAGGCCCAGAAGAAGGCCGGTGTGGCCAACCCCGTGTTCCACCCCGAACAGCTTCCCGACCAGAGCGGCATCACTGTCTGGTACGAGAACAAGTAAGACAAGGCTGAACCTTTGAACGAAGAGGCTCGTGCTCCGGCGCGGGCCTCTTTTTTACGCGAAAGGCCTGCCCCCGAAGGAACAGGCCTGAAGAACCTCGCTCGCAGGTCGCCTAATACGCAAACAGTTTGCCGCATTTCTTACAGCGGTACAGGCGCTTGTTATGTCGGCGGTCCATCGCGGAACCCAGTTCATGGCCCGTGACCGCGCCGCTTGCTCCCCCGGTAAGCGCCCCCAAGATGCCGCCGGTAAGAGCACCTATGGCCGTGCCGAGGACAGGGATGACGGAACCTATGGCCGCCCCGGCCGCGGCTCCGGCGCTGAAGCCTGCATACCCCGTGGCCGCACCGCCCACAGCCCCGGCCGCCGTACCCGTATTGCGCCAGCGTTCATCCTTCTGAACGTCGAAACTCTTGCAGACGGGGCAGCGTACGCTCATAAAAGCTCCTTGTGGAAAAAGTCTTTCATCCTGCAAGGCTATACGCAAAACCACGCCATTGCAAGTGCCTGTGGACGCCGCCCCTGTTTCGCGCTACCCTGTTCGCGCAACTCAGATAAAGGAGCCCGTATGGCCAAGGAATATGATCCGCGCATGCACAGCGCCGAGCACGCCCTGAGCGGAGTGCTCATCCGCCGCTATGGATGCCCCCGCTGTTTCTCCACGCATATCAACGCCAACAAGTCCAAGGTGGATTTCCGCTTCCCGCACGACCTCACGGCCGACGAGGCCGCCAGCATCGCCGCCGAGGTGAACGAGGTCATCAAGGCCGACCTTCCCGTGGTGGCTCGCGAAATGCCCCGCGAAGAGGCCGCCCGTATCTTCAACCTCACCCGACTGCCCGAAAGCGCTGGCGACACCCTGCGCATCGTGTATATCGGCGACCCGGACAAGCCGGAAAGCGTGCTCGACGCCTGCCCCTGCATCGGCGAGCACGTGGAGCATACCAACGAATGCGGCGAATTCATCTGGGTATCCCATGAATGGAAGCCCGGCGAGGACGGGCAGGACGGCGTTCTGCGCATCCGCTTCAAGCTGGCAAAGTAGCCTGACAGACGCGACAAAGCCCCGGAAACATCGGTCTCCGGGGCTTGTTCTGTTTAATGCGTCCTGCTAGCCGCGCTTTTCGGGCAGGGGGTAGCGGCCGCAGGTGAACTTCTCGCCTTCCGGGCAGAACTTCAGGCGTTCACAGCGGGCCCCGGCATGGTCGAAGACTTCGGGAAGGACTTCGCGGCAGAGGCGGAGCATGGTACGGGCCACGCCGCGTATCTCCCACTGGGCGCGGGTACAGCAGCGATGCTCGAAGAAATTCAACATGGTGCGGCAATTCATCGTCACCACGATATTGGTGCTGGCCGCCTGCGGGAGCACCATGCGGGCGTCCTCGCGGGAGGAGAAGCCCCGGCCGTCCTCTTCGAGCAGGGCCTTGATGTCGCGGTAGGCATTGCCCACTTCCTTCATGAAGGCTTCGTAGCGCTCACGGGCGCGGGGATTGGCCGCAATGGCAGGCGGGAGCACGTAATCCATGTTGGAGGCATCCACGTAGCGCTGGCTCTGCTGGCTGTAGCTGGCGATGCGGTGGCGTACGAGCTGATGGGTCAGGGCGCGGGACACGCCAGAAATGGCGAAAGTGAAGCTCACGTGCTCGATGGGGCTGGCATGGCCGGATTCCATGATCTTGGCCACGAACTCGGCCTGCTTCTCGCGCGGGATGTTGCCGCAGGTGAGCGAAGGCCACATATCGGCCACTTCCCCGGCATGATAGCACTGCCGGAACGCGGCGTAGATGAGAGACAGCGGGTCGGGCGTATGGGCCAGAAGTTCAACGCGGGGCTTTATCTCGGGCATGGCAGTTCCTTCAGCAAACGTCTTTGAGCATATGGAAAATCGGGATAGCCGCATCGGCCCGGGCGGGCGTTTCGTCCGGCTACGTCCAAGGGGTATCACGATACGGAGTGCAGGACAAGAAGCCTTCTTCCGCGCAAGCAAGAAGGCCATCCCCTGAAACAGAGGATGACCTTCCTGATATCCAGCCTTGAAATGCTTTTCGGGAGGAGCCCGAGGAGGGGCTTTTCTCAGAAAAGCCGCCTCCTCGGAAATCCCTCACCAAAACACTTACATTTCAGGGGGCAGATTGTTGAGCTGGGCCTGCGTGAACACGGGGCCGTCGAGGCACACGAACTTGCCGCCGAGGTTGCAGCGGCCGCAGATGCCGATGCCGCACTTCATACGGCGTTCGAGGGTGGTCACGATGTTTTCATCCTTGAAGCCGAGTTCGCGGAACGCGGCAAGGGTGAACTTGATCATGATGGGCGGGCCGCAGAGAACGGCGATAGCGTTGTCGGGGCTGGGGTTCAGCTCCTTGAGCACGCTGGGGATCATGCCCACGCGGTGGGGCCATTCGCCTTCGGCGCGGTCCACAGTGAGGGTGGTTTCCAGCACGTCGCTGTTCAGCCAGCTGGGCAGGTCGCCCTTGAAGGCCATATCTTCAGGCGTACGCGCACCGTAGAGCAGGCGGAGCTTGCCGTATTCGGAGGCGTGTTCCATGACGTGGAGCATGATGGTACGGATGGGCGCCATGCCGATACCGCCGCCCACGAAGATGATGTCCTTGCCCTTCCAGTCTTCATAGGGGAACCAGTTGCCAAGGGGGGCGCGCACGCCGACCTTGTCGCCGGGGTGCAGCTTGTGCAGGGCAGTGGTCACTTCGCCAGCGCGCATCACGGAGAACTGGAGATAGTCCTTGCAGGAGGGCTGGGAGTTGATAACGAAGGTGGATTCACCCACGCCGAACACGGAAAGCTGGCCCACCTGACCGGGCTGGTAGGTGAAACTGTTCCAGGCTTCCTCATTATCGAAACGCACACGGAAGGACTTGATGGTCGGGGATTCCGTGATGACGTCCAGAACGGTGGCGACTTCCGGCATGTAAGGATTCTTGCCGCAGCCGCAGTCATGTTCGCTCATACTGCCTCCTTACTTCTTCTTGGACTTGCCCTTAGAAGGCTTCTGGGAAGCAGGCTTCTGGGGAGCAGGGTTCTGTGCGGGGGCGGCTTCGGCCACAGGAGCCGGAGCTTCCACAACGGGGGCAGGTTCAGCCACGGGAGCGTCCTCGAACACGAGATCGCAGCCTTCCACGGCGGCCTTCACCATATGACGGATATCCAGAGACACGGGGCAGCTCACCACACAGCGGCCACAGCCCACGCAGGAGAAGTAGCCGTCGTAGCGTTCGGGGTAGAAGCTGAACTTGTGGCTCACGCGGTTGCGCATACGGTTCGCCTTGGTGGGACGCGGGTTGTGACCGCTGGTCTCCATGGTGAACAGGGGCGTCATGCAGGAATCCCAGCTGCGCAGGCGACGGCCGTCGAGCTGAGAGCCTTCATCCGTGATGGTGAAGCACTGGCAGGTGGGGCAGATGAAGGTACAGCATCCGCAGGACAGGCACTTCACGGTTTCCTTGTCCCAGAAGGCGTTGTCGGTGAAGCGGGCGGCCACCTTTTCCTGAACATGGTCCAGGGTGGAGGGGGCGGGCAGAGCTTCAGCGGCCGCGGCATGGGCGGCGGCAACGGCTTCGGCCTTGTCGGCGGCATCGGCAAAGCCGGCACCGGCGAGGAGGGCTTCACCCTTTTCGGTCACGGCTTCGAACACGAAGCCGCCATCGACTGCGGTGAAGATGACGTCGGAACCTTCCTTATCGGCAGGATCGCTGCCCACCCAGTTGCAGAAACAGCCGTTCAGCACGGTGGGGCAGGCCTGAGTCACGATAACGGTGGCTTCGCGGCGGGCGGCGTAGTAGGGATCCTTGAACTTGCCTTCGAGGTAGGGGCGGTCGAGGACCACGAAGCCGCGGGCGTCGCAGGGACGGCCGCCGAAGAGCACGGTGGGTTCGGCCACGCAGGGGTTCTCCACAGTGGTGGTCAGCTTGGACATATCTTCAGGATCCTTGGCGGACTTGAAGGCGACAAGCGTTTCACACTGGGGGAGAATGGCCTGCTTGGGGGAAGAGTAGGAACGCTTGAGAAGGGCGTTCACGTCAGCGGCGGCAAGTTCCTTGGCCGTGTAGGCGCGGAACACGACGCTGGGGCCTTCCTGACGGGGAGCCATCACGCGCTTGCCGGAAGCAAGCTTGGAGAGCCAGCCCGTCAGTTCTTTCGGAGTTGCGAAAAGGAGATTGCTCATGCGAGTTCACGCTCCTCGATGGTCGGTTCTTCCACCTGATAGGTGAGCAGGGGCGGCGTGGCGTTCACGTCGAGGCCGGCGCCGAAGCCGAATATCTTCTTGATCATGC
>JAFQTU010000030.1 GCA_017408905.1 Mailhella sp.
ACGGCGTGAAAGGCCGCTGTCCTGGGCCGGCTAGACGATGGGGACGTGTTATGCCGTTGGCTGGGCTACAAGGACTCGAACCTTGATTATCGGAGCCAGAATCCGACGTCCTGCCAATTGAACGATAGCCCAACGGTGCGAGAAAGAGAACTACCAGATTCCCCGCAGATGTCAAGCGGGAAATCACCCCCTTTCTCATTTTTCCGGAAATTATCGCAAAAGCCGCTCCCGGCCTCAGCCGAGCTTCCTATGGGACGAGAAGCGTATGATGATCAGGTGGCAGGCCCACCACACCGCTATGACCGAGACCATCCCCAGCAACCATCCCACCAGGATGTCGAATGGGTAGTTCTTGCCCACATAAATCTGCGAAAAGCCCACACATATCGGCAGGAGAAACACCCACGGGTTCGACTTGGCAAAAAGCAGGGAAAGCACCACGGCCACGGCCATGCAGGCCGCAGACGCGGACGAGGGCATGGAACCGCCCAGCCTCTGCTCTTCGGCCAGTTCCTGCGTCACTTCGGCCCACTGCTGGGTGCTCACGTCATAGTAATTCGCCCCCAGAAGCTCTTCGCAGGGGCGGTCGCGCCCGATGGAATGCTTGAGCGCGCTGGAGCTGAAATCCGTCACGCCCACGGAAAGGCCCATGAGCAGGACCAGCATCAGAACGCGGCCCACGGGCTCCAGCGAACTGCGCCAGCAGTGCACGGCATAGGCTATCACGCAGATCAGCACGCCGACCCATATCAGCCAGACCTGCGAGAAAAGCGGCATTATGAAGTTGAATACCTCGTTATGGAACGTGATATTGATAAGGTCGAAAAGAGCTTCATCGATGACTTGGAGCATAAACGCCTCTGCTGTGATACTGTGCCGCCTCTGGGCAGACAAAAGGAATCGGCCCCGAAACCTCTCCTTAACGGGGCTGACGCGGAAATATCCCGCCGAAACATCACCTTACGCCGACACGCTCCCCCGCGTCAATCGGCCTCAATGCCCTCTGGCCGTGGGGATATGCGGCATAGCGCCCTGCTCCGGCGCATCGCCTTCTTCGGCGTCCGAAACAAGGTTCTGCTCCCACTGCCAACGGGCCAGCCCGTTATAGACGTTCTTGCGCCTGACCTTGCTTCCGCCGCACATAGCGTCAAGAACTTCAAGCATATCGGTGCGTTTCGTCTTGCCTGCCGACGGGCAGGGATTGGAAAAGACCGGCAGTTCCCACTGCTTCGCCGCCCGGACGATCTCCGTCTTGGGCAGAAGCATGAGCGGCCTGATGACCTGAAGCGCGCCGCCGAAAAACGGCTCGTTCATGCTCATGCCCGCCACTTTGCCGGTCTGGACGAGGTTCATGAGGAAGTTGGTCACGAGGTCGTCGTTATTATGCCCGAAGGCCAGATGCGTGAGCCCGTACTGCTGGCACAGCGCAAAAAGGCGTTTGCGGCGCAGGCGGGCGCAGTAGAAGCAGGGCGAATTGCGGAGATTCTCTTCGGAGTGCCCACGGGGGCCGTAGTCCGTCACTTCCAGATGTCCGGCAATCCCTTCGCTGGCCAGCCAGTCGGCAAGCGGAGCATGGTTATGCGGGTCGAAGCCCGGATTCAGGTGTATGGCCATGAATTCAAAGGGGAAGGGAACGATACGCTGGCGGAGCTGCATGACCTTCAGCAGGACGAAGCTGTCCACACCGCCCGATACGGCCACGCCCACGCGCGCGCCCGGGCGCAGCATCCCCGTGGTCTGCATGGCTTTTCCCGCGGCCTTCACGCAGACCTGCTGGGCATAGCTGAGTTTACCTATCCTGCTCATGGCCCTCCCCTTCCTGAAATCCAGAAAAGCCCCGCCGAAGCGGGGCTCTCGTCACGTTTACTGAAGCACTTCCTCGGCCTTGTCCCACACGGCACTGAGCAGAGTGCGGACGCCGAAGCCCGTAGCGCCCTTGGCGTTGATGGGGTTCTCGGCATTGTCGGCGGCGGCCATGTCGATATGCGCCCAGATCTGCCCTTCCCGGATGAACTGCTGGAGGAAGACGGCGGCATGGATGGCCCCGCCCTCGCGCTGGCCTGCGTTCACAAGGTCGGCGCAGGGCGACTTCAGGGCCTTGAGGCTGGTCCCCGTCCACAGGGGCAGGCGCCAGTTGCGTTCGCCAAGGGCCGTACCGGCCTCGTGGAGTTCGGCTGCAAGCTTGTCGTCGTCGCAGAACAGCCCGGCGGCCTCAAGGCCGAGGGCCACGGCGCAGGCGCCGGTGAGCGTGGCGATATCCAGCAGGCGAGCGGCCTTGTAGTTCTCCTGAGCCCATGCCAGCGCATCGGCCAGCACAAGGCGGCCTTCGGCATCGGTATTCACGATCTCAATGGACTTGCCGTTCTTCGCCACCACGATATCGCCGGGGCGGGCGGCATGACCGTCGGGCATATTTTCGGCACAGGCCATGATGCCCACCACAGGACGGGAAGGAGCATGGCCGCCGCCAAGCTGGCCAAGCGCTTCCATCACGCCCAGAACGGCGGCCGCGCCGGACATATCGCCCTTCATTTCTTCCATGCCCTTGGCGGGCTTGAGGCTGATGCCGCCGGAGTCGAAGCAGAGGCCCTTGCCCACCAGTACCACGGGCTCACGGCCTTCAGCGCCCTTGGGAGTGTATTCGATGACGGCCATTTTCGGCTCTTCGGCAGAACCGCGCGCCACGGCAAGATAAGCGTTCATCTTCTCGGCTTCCAGTTCGGCGCGGCCGAGAACACGGAAGGCCATACCGTACTTCCCGGCCACTTCGCGGGCCTTTTCCGCAAAGGCGGTCGGCGTGGTCACGTTGGCGGGGTCGTTGGCGAGGTCGCGGGCCAGCACTATGCCGGAAGCCTCGGCTTCGGCCATGCGGGCGGCGGCGCGCACATCGTTCTCCACGAATTCGCCTTCGCAGAGCAGGGCAAGCCATTTCGGGTCTTCGTGTTCGCTCTTCTGGCTCATCCAGCGCTCGTAGCGGTACAGGGAAAGCAGGCAGGCGATGACGGCTTCGCGCACCAGAACATCGAGGGCCACGCCCATCTTTTCGGCCACGCGGGCCAGAGACGCAGCATCGAGGCCGACACCGGCAAGGTCGTATTCACGGCACTGGCGCATGGCCCGGCCCACGGCATAGCGAAAGGCGCCCATGTCCAGCTTGCCCGCCTTGCCGAGGCCCACGCCGAGCACGCGGGATATCTCCATAGCCTTGGGGCCGTAGAACATGGTCATTTCCCCGGCCCTGCCGTGGAAGTCGCGCCATGCGGGAGCGATACTCAGCCAGAGCGCGTTCTGGATGAGAGCGGAGCAGGCCTGTTCGGCGTCTTCGCCTTCAAAAACAAAGCTGATAACGGCATCGGCCTTCCACTTGGAAGGGCCGCCAGCCTGAAAACGTATATCCATATCGATACCTCTTGCGAGATTGGTGTTGAAAAATCAGCCTTCCAAGCCCACGGCGCGGCGCAGGGCCGACACCTCGGACGAGGAAAGCGGGCGTACGCGCCCCGGGGCCAGCGTTCCCAGCTCCACCGGGCCTTCCTTCACGCGCTTCAGCCGGAGCACGGTGAAGTCCACGTCGCGGCACATGCGGCGTATCTGCCGGTTCAGGCCTTGATGCAGGACCATTTCCAGCAGTATGCCCCGCCGGGACTGGCTGGGAAGGACACGGGCCTCCACGGGGGCGAGCCTGTCGCCCTCGGAGAGGGTCATGCCCCGGCGGAACCATGCCAAAGCCTCGGGAACGGATTCCTCGCCCAGCTCCGGCCGTACCAGAACATGATAGACCTTGGGCAGATGCCAGCGCGGATGCGTAAGCCGATGCGCCAGTTCGCCGTCGTCGGTGAGCAGGAGAAGGCCTTCGGAAAAATAGTCGAGCCGCCCCACGGGGTAGAGGCGCTTGCGGCACCAGGGGTCGGGCACAAGGTCGAGCACGGTCTCGCGCCCCTCGGGGTCGCTTGCGGTGGACACCACCTGCACGGGCTTGTGGAGCATGAGCCAGCAGGCCTGCGAGCTCTGCTCCCTCAGCACGACAGGGCGGCCGTTCAGGCTTATCGCATCCCCGGGCATGACGCGCACGCCGGGATTGTCCGCCACCTGCCCGTTCACACGGACAGCCCCGGAAAAAATATATTCATCGGCCTTACGGCGCGAGCATACGCCGGCATCCGCCAGCGCCTTGTTCAGTCGTATTCCTTCAGCCACGTTTCCCCCGGAGCTTTTCCAGCCAGTCCCACCTGAAAAAAAGACTTTTCGTGACCGGCACAATGGGATAATGTGGGCTAACATACTCGCCGTCAAGAGCAATCCTCGAACAAAAGCCCCTTTTTTCCGCTTTCCTTCCACCAAGAAAAATATGCATCTTCCGCCAGCACTTACTTCCTTCCTGATAGTCCACATCTACAAGGCTATCTGCGCCACTCTCCGCATCAAAGAAGAGAACCGCGAAGCTGTGGACGCCGCCCACGCCCGCGGCGAACGCCTTATCTTCTGCCTCTGGCACGACGAGCTTTTCTCGCTCATCCCTGTGGCGCGCCATCTCAAAGTGGTGGCTATCGTCAGCCCCAGCAAGGATGGCGACTACCTTGAGCGCATCCTCTCTTCCAACAATGTCGGCGCGG
Organism: Mailhella sp.; assembly: GCA_017408905.1. Classification (GTDB taxonomy): domain Bacteria; phylum Desulfobacterota; class Desulfovibrionia; order Desulfovibrionales; family Desulfovibrionaceae; genus Mailhella. Next base: position 4,614 of record JAFQTU010000030.1, read on the forward strand.
TGCGCGGTTCCAGCACCCGTGGCGGCGTGCGCGCCCTGCTCGGCCTTGCCCGCATGATGAAGAACGAGCTCATCCACGCCTGCATCACCATAGACGGCCCGGCAGGGCCGCGCCACGAAGTCAAGGACGGCGGCTTCTTCCTTGCCAACCGCACCAACGCACGCATCGTTCCGGTGCGCATCTACATGAAGAACGCCTTCCTCGCCCCTACGTGGGACAAATTCCAGATCCCCCTGCCCTTCTCCAAGGTCGTCATCCGCTTCGGCGATATCTGGGACGAAGGGGAAAAGGAAGTGCCGGATATCGAGGAAAGCACGCTTCTCCGCCTCAGAAGCAGGCTGAAGAAGGAACTGCACGAGCTGACCATCGGCCTTTTCCCCGGAGCGAAAGCATGACCTTCGGCCAGAAACTCGTTTTCCAGCTCCTCAAGGCCTTCGGCGCCGTGGTGCGCTGTGCGGGCTTTTCCGGCGTCACCAGCATGGGCCGCCTCATGGGCCGCCTTATCTGGCGTTTCGTTCCTTCGCGCCGGGAACTCGCGGTGGCAAGCATTATGAAGCATCTCGGCAAAAGCCGCGCCGAGGCCGAAAGCATTGCCTTCGAGAGCTTCTGCCAGAACGGCTGTTCCTTCCTTGAGATCGTCCTCACCCGCTCCTTCGGGCTGGATTCGCCCCGCCTGCGCTTCGACCCGCCGGAACTCTTCGAAGAGCTGAAGAACTGCCAGCGGCCCATCGTGGCGGCTACGGCGCATTTCGGTTCGTGGGAGCTTCTGGCATCCCTGCTCGGTCAGGTCTATGAAGAGCCGCGCCCGCGCATGGTCGTGGTGCGCCGCTACGACAATCCTGCCGTGCAGGAATTCATCGCCACCTGCCGCGAAGCCACCGGGGCCGAGATGGTAGGCCACAGGCAGGCCGCCATGAGCGTTATCCGCGCCCTGCACAAGAAAGGCATCGTCGCCTTCCTTGTGGATCACAACACCCGCAGAAGGGCGGAAGCCGAATTCATCCCCTTCCTCGGCGAAGAGGCCTCCGTCAATGCCGGGCCCGCCCTTCTTGCCGTACGCGGCAAGGCCCTTGTCTGGCCCGTCGTCCTCCAGCGCGACGGCGAGGACTACGTCTTCCGCCTGCAAAAGCCGCTGGATACGGCGGAACTCACTGGCACGCGGGAGGAAAATATCCGCGAAACGGCCCTGTTCTATACCAGAGCCATCGAAAAATTCATCCTAGACGCCCCTGAACAATGGTTCTGGATGCACGAACGCTGGAAGACCAAGGCAAAGCCTGAGAAAAACACCGCCGCAGAAGCATGAACATAAGCCCCTTTCGAGGGGCTTTTCCTTTACTCGAAGCGGCCCTCACTGCCAGCCGCCGCCAAGGGCCACGCAGACCTGAACGATGGCGGCAAGGTGGGCGCTCCGCCGTTCCAGAAACTGCATCTGCGCGGCGTACTGCGTGCGCTCCGCTTCCAGCACATCGAGGTACGGCGCATAACCTTCGGCGTAGCGTTTCCGGGCCAGTTCGGCGGCCCGCTCCATGCGGGCGGCGGCCTTGCCAAGGCTTTCTGCACTTTCCGCCATGCCGCGCTGGGCGGCAAGGGCGTTCCGAACATCGCGGAAGGCCTGCTGTACGGCCTTTTCGTAGGCCGCCGCGGCTTCTCGCATGGCGGCTTCGCTCTGCCGTACAGAACCCAGCGTGCGCCCGAAGGTGAGCAGGGGCCAGCTCACCGCGCCGCCGAAGCTCCACGCCTGCGAATCCCCGGAAAAAAGACTGCCCAGCTCCGTGCTCTCCACACCAAGCGCCCCGGTCAGGCTGATGCTGGGGAAGAAGGCCGCCCGTGCCGCTCCCACCTGAAAATGCGCCGCCCTGAGCGCGGCCTCGGCAGAAACGATATCCGGCCGCCGGGCCAGAAGTTCGGAAGGCAGGCCGGGCGGCAATTGCGGCACGGCGGGAAGCTCCGTCAGGGATGCGCCGCGCTCCACCCTGCCCGCGTATATCGCTGCAGGTTCCGCCCCTGTGAGCAGGAGCAGGGCCGATTCCGCCTGCTCTCGCCGCATCATGGCCTGCGCCAGACTGTCCTGAAGCGTGTCCACCTGCGTACGCGCGTTCAGCACGTCCAGTTCGTCCACGCTTCCGGCCGCATACTGCCTTTCATAGAGCTCTGCCGCCTTCCGGCGCGCTTCCAGCGTCTTTTCCGTAAGGGCCGCCTGCGCGTCCGCGTTCAGCAGTTCGAAGTACGCCGCGCAGACCTGCCCCGCCACGGAGAGCTCAAGGGCCTTCTGCGCTTCTTCCGCCGACAGCAGGCCCTGCCTCGCCGCAGAAGCGGTATTGCGCCAGCGGCCCCAGATATCCAGCTCCCATGCCGCCTGTACGCTTCCCGACCAGACCGTGCCCGTGCGGGAAGGGGCGGACGAGGCTGGCATAGGCTGGCCTTCCAGCCTGCTCACCCTTCTGTCCAGCCCGCCCAGCTCCTGCTCCAGCCCCTTGGTTTCCGAAGTCCTGAGGCTGGGGCGGCTCCGCACACCGCTTCCCCGTGCGGTGAACTCAGGAAAAAGCCCGCCCCGTGCGGCAAGGAGCGCCGCCCTTGCCTTGTCCACCCGGGCCAGCCCCTGTTCTATGTCGCGGTTATGGGCCAGAGCCTGAGCGACAAGGGCGTCCAGCCTCGCATCCCGGAAGCGCTTCCACCACTGCCGGGAAAGGGACGCGTATTCCACTTCGGGCGCGGCGCAGTCCGGCAGGGAGGGGCGCCGTGCCGGAACAGGCTGGCACCAGGAATCAGGTATTTCCTGCCGGGGCTGGCGATATTCAGGCGCAAAGGAGCACCCGGCGGCAAGAAAGGCCAGCAGCAGCCACAGCGTCCATGTTCTCATGCTTCCCCCCTGCCCTTTTTGACAAGTTTTTCCGAAATGCGCATGACCAGCACGTAGAAATACGGCACGAGCAGAGGCGCGAACAAGGTTGCCGCCAGCATGCCGCAGACCACGCTCACCCCGATGGAAACGCGGCTTGCCGCTCCGGCCCCGGAACTGAATACCAGCGGCAGACAGCCCAGGATGAAGGCGATGGACGTCATGATGATGGGGCGGAAGCGCAGGCGCGCGGCTTCGGAAGCGGCCTCTTCCAGCCCCATGCCCTGCGCGCGAAGCTCCACCGCGAACTCCACGATGAGGATGGCGTTCTTGCAGGCCAGACCAAGCAGGGTGATGATAGCCACCTGCGTGTAGATGTCGTTGGAAAGCCCCACGAGCCAGTTGCCGAGAATGGCCCCGAACACCGCGAAGGGCACGGCGCTGAGCACGGCAAGCGGCAGGCTCCAGCGCTCGTACTGCGCCGCAAGGATGAGGAATATCATCAGAAGGCTGAGACCGAACACGCCGAAGTCCGTACCGCCGGTCTCCACTTCCTGATAGGTCGTGCCCGACCAGGCATAGCTGTAGCCCGGCGGGAGCTGTTCCGCCACGCGCACCAGAGCGCCGATGGCCTGCCCCGAACTCATGCCCTGAGCCGGACTGCCCGTTATCTTGGCGGACATGAGGCCGTTGAAATGCGTGATCATGGCCGGGCCGCCGCGCACCTCCACCGAAACCAGCGAGGAAAGCGGTATCTGCTCCCCGGAAGCCGATGTCGCGTAAAGCAAGCGCATACTGTCCGGCAGGCTGCGCCATTCCTGATCCGCCTGCATCATGACCTTGAAGGTGCGGCCCATCATGTTGAAGTCGTTGATATAGGTAGCGCCCAGCGTAGCCCCGAGTGTTTGGAACACCTGCGCTTCGTCCACCCCCAGCATCATGGCCTTCTCTTTGTCCAGCGTGACGAAAAGGCGAGGCGAGGCTACATTGAAGGAAGAGCTCACCCGGGCCAGCTCGGGCTGTTTCGCGGCTTCGGCGGCAAAGCGCGAGGCCACGGCCGCCAGCTCCGCCGGGCTGCCCGAGGTGGTGACGATCTGCATCTCGAAGCCGCCGGTATTGCTCATACCCATGATGGGCGGCGGATTGAACGGAAGCACCGTTCCCCTGCTCTCGCGCAGGCCAAGGCCGTAGATATGCTTCAAGGTCTCTTCCAGCCCGAGGCCTGCCTTCTCGCGCACGTCCCAGGGCTTGAGCTTAACGAACAGCGTTCCTGCGCTGGTATCGAGGGTACTGTTGATGAGGTCGTAGCCGGAAAGGCTGAGTACGTGCTCCACCGAGGGCAGGCGGCGAATGTTCTCGCTCACCGAACTGACCACGCCCCTTGTCTGCGGGAGCGCCGAACCTTCCGGGAGGGCGATGGTGCACATCACCGAACCCTGATCCTCTTCCGGGACGAGCGTTGTGGGCACACGCTCGAAAAGCAGGAACGTTCCGGCACTGAGCAGAAGCAGGACGCCCACGGAAGCCAGCCCCCGGCGCAGGAACACGTGCACTGCCGCCATGAAGCCGCCGGTGGCCTTTTCGAAGGCGCTGTTGAACCAGCGGAACGGGCGAGCAGGCTCGGTATGTTCCGCCCGGAGCAGAAGGCGGCACAGGGCCGGGGTAAGGGTGAGGGCCACCACGCCGGATATCACCACGGCAATGGCGATGGTCACGGCGAACTGCCGGTACATAACGCCCGCAAGCCCGCCGAGGAAGCCCACGGGGATGAACACCGAACACAGGACGAGCACGATGGCGATGACGGCATAGGTCACTTCGTTCATGGCCAGAGTCACCGCCCCGGAGACCGATATCTCCTGCGTCCTGAGCACGCGCTCCACGTTCTCCAGCACCACGATGGCATCGTCCACCACCATGCCTATGGCAAGCACCAGCGCGAACAGGGTCAGCGTATTGATGGAGAAATCCAGAAGCCAGACCCCGGCGAACGTGCCCACGAGCGAAATCGGGACGGCGATGCAGGGGATGAGCGTGGCCCGCCAGTCCTGAAGGAAGAGATAGACCACGGCAAAGACCAGCAGCATGGCCTCGAAAAGCGTGCGTATCACCTCTTCCACGGAAAGGCGCACGAAGACCGTGGTATCGTAGGGAACAAGGTAGCCTATGCCCGCAGGAAAGAGCGCGGACTGCTTCTCCATGTATTCGGCCACGCGTTCCGCCGTGTCGAGGGCGTTGCTCCCCGGGGCAAGGAAGACGGCCAGCGGGATAGCGGTAGCGCCGTCGATGGCGCAGGAGAAATCGTAGCTTTCCGCCCCAAGTTCCACGCGCCCTATGTCGCGCAGGCGCAGGACGCCTTCCCCCGGGGCGGCGCGCAGTATGATATCGCCGAACTCTTCAGCCGTGACGAGCCTGCCCTGCGTTTCCATCTGCCATGTCAGCGTGGTGGTGTCCGGCCCGGGCTGGGAACCGATACTGCCCAGCGAATACTGCGCGTTCTGCGATTCCACGGCGCGGGCCACATCGGCCGTGCTCACGCCGAGCTGGGCCATGCGCAGAGGGTCCAGCCAGATGCGCATGGCGTACTTGCGCGCGCCGAGTATCTGCGCCTGCCCCACGCCGGGCACGCGCTTGAGCCCGTCCAGCAGGTTCACCAGAGCGTAGTTGCTGAGGAAGGTGGCATCGTAGCGCCCCTCTTTCGAATACAGGGCCACAATCTCCAGAATGGCGGGGGAAAAGGTGTCCACCGTAACGCCGTACTGCCGCACTATCTCGGGCAGCATGGGTTCGGCGGCCTGCACGCGGTTGTTCACGTTGACCTGTGCGATGTCGGGATCAGTCCCCACGGCAAAGGTCACGGATATCTGGAGCGAACCGCTGGAGGAACTGACCGAACTCATGTAGATCATGCCGTCCACGCCGTTTATCTGCTCTTCGATGGGCGTGGCCACGGTCTGCGCTATGGTCTCGGGGCTGGCCCCGGGGTACTGGGCGCTCACCGTGATGGTAGGCGGGATGAGGTCAGGGTATTGCGCCACAGGCAGTTCCCGGATGGAAAGCAGGCCTGCCAGCACGATGAAAATGGACAGCACCATGGACAGAACGGGGCGGCGCAGGAAAAAGTTGGGCCTGAGTTCCTGAGGCGGGGAAGACGCGGTACGCTCAGTCATGCGGCGTCTCCTTCTGCGCTGGCGTGCCCGCTTCGCCCTGCTTCGGGAAGACAGGGGCCGGGGCGTCGTCCACCGCGCCTCGGGCATCCGGGATGCGGGACGAGCCCGGCGCTTCCAAAGCCCCGGTCACGCTGGCCGGGCCTTTTTCCGCCGGTACGGCAGGCGTAACCTTCTGCCCGGGCTTCACCTTATCCTGCCCCTGCACTATCACCCGCTGGCCCTCCTCAAGGCCGCCTTCTACAAGGAATTCCGCACCGAAGGCCGGACCGAGGCGCACGCTTTTCTGCACGGCCCTGTCTTCACTGTCCAGCACATAGACGGCAGGGCCGCGCTCGGCCTGCATGACGGCCTCCTGCGGGAGCATGACGGCCTTGAGCAGGCAGGCCCCGCCTACGCGGACAGCCGCGAACTGCCCGGGCAGGAGACGCCCCTGCGGGTTGGGGAAGCGAGCCTTGGCCCGCACCGCACTGGTTGCGGCGTCCACCTGCGTATCGAGAAAGAAAACCTCGCCGGGAAGGGCATATTCCCCGCCATCCAGAACGCGCAGGTGAGCCTGCGAGCCACGTCCGTAACTGCGCGCCCTGCCCTCGGCCTCCATGTCGCGCATGGCGGCGAGCTCCGCGCCGGGAACAGCGAAGAGCACGTCCATAGGGTCGCTCTGATGGATGAACGTGAGCACGCTCTCGGGGCCGACAAGACTGCCGAGCGTCGTCACCTCGCGGCTGGTCCAGCCCGAAAGGGGCGCGTCCACCGTGGTATAGCCGAGGCGTATGCTGGCTTCCTCCACGGCGGCGCGGGCGGATTCCGCTTCGGCACGGGCGCTGAGGAAGGCCGCCCGGGCATTGTCGCGCTCCTGCTGGCTCACGGCGTTGCTCTTGTACAGCTTCTGCACGCGGGCGTTCTCGCGCCGGGCGTTCTCAAGGCGGCTCTTGGCCGAGGCAAGCTGACCCTGAGCCTGTTCCAGCGCGGCCTTGAACGGGGCGGCGTCCAGCCTGAACAGGGGCGCGCCCTGCTCCACCCTCGCCCCTTCCTCGAAAAGGCGCTCCTGAAGTATGCCCGTCACCTGCGGCTTCACCGCCGCAGAACGACTGCCCGCCGTCTGCCCCATGAACACGGAATACAGCGGCACGTCCGCCCTTTTCAGCTCCAGTACGGAAACCAGAGGCGGAGGCAGCGGCCCCTGAGCGCTCTTCTTCTCCCCTTCGCAGGCGGCAAGGCACAGCATAAGCCCCGCCGCACAGCCCATCGCCCAAAACCTCATGACAACCTCCTTGTCCTCCGGCCCCAAGTCATTGACAAAACAGCGGGCGGCCGTAAATTATGACGGACACTTCTTTCTTAATACGGTGTGAAAAAAATCGTCCATGAGGTTCTGTATGAGCAGTTTTATTTTCCGGGGATTCCTTATCGGCAGTTCCTTCGGCGTGTTCGCGGTGCTGGCCGGTTTCATGCGGCCCGCCGAAGGCATCGTCTTCGGGGCGACTATGGGCCTTCTGGCAGGCCTGACCACGGCCCGACTCCATGAAAAGCGCATGGAAAAACAGAGAAAAGAGCAGAAATAGCCGCCCTTCCGGCATGAAAAAAGCCCGTTCGAAAACGGGCTTTTTCGTACTCGGCATCAGTTTTTCAGCGTTTGGCGCAGAAGCTCAGGATGCGCGCCAGAAAGGCCTGCGCCTGCCGGAAGGCGGCTTCATCAGCCGCAAGGGCCTGAGGGCGGGGGAGCTGTATGACCAGCCTGCCGTGCACCCGGGCCTGACAGAAGGGCAGGAGCGACTTCGGCATATCGAGGGCGTCGCGCGTGTCTGACCCGAAGAGCAGGAGCACCCTCGGGTCGAGCAGGGACACGCCGGACCAGAACAGCGAGGCTTCCGCCGACACCTCTTCCCCGGCCAGCGCAAAAGGCCAGAACACGTGCGTGCCTGCCGGATGCCGCAGTTCCATGAGCATACGCACGATGACCTTCTTCCGGGCCTCGTCCGGCGTACCGGCAAGGTCTTCGCCCAGCCCCGCATAGGACCACAGCACCAGAGGGCGCTGGGGCAGGGGCCTCCTGTCCTTCAGGGCCAGCCACGCGGCAGGCCAGCGTTCAGGCGGCAATGCTCCCGGGGCGGCCAGAAGCGACTGCGGCGAACGGCTCCTTGCCGCCTGAGGGGGGCGGGTGGGCGCTGGGGCCGCCTTCTTAGGCTCGGCAGGAACAGGGGGAACGGCGGGTGCAGGACTCGGGGCAGGGCGCGCAGGCGCGGCATACCGGGGCGGCGCAGAAGGCCGGAACGCAGGGGCAGGCGCGCTTGCGGGCACGCTCTGCTCCTTCCTGCCGGAATCGGCACGCAAGGCAAGGACACGCTCCTCGCTTTCCATGAGGAGCACGTTCAGCCCGGCCTTGATCCAGGGCCGCACGAGGGGCGCGTATCCTTTCATAGTTTCCTCACACGGCAAGCGTGCGGAGCCAGTCGATGATATTCCACGCCACTTCGGGCTTGGGCATCTCGGGCCAGAGTTCTTCGCGGCCCTGAACGTCGGCCACATAAACGCGGTTGGCGGCGCGCACGAATCCGTCGGCAATGCGGTTGCCCACGATCATGTCGGCCCCCTTGTAGGAAAGCTTGTGGCGCACGGCCGCGCCAAGGGCTTCCATGTCAGGCGCACTTTCGGCGGCAAAGCCCACGATGACCTGCCCTTCACTGCGCTCTTCGGCAAGGGTGCGCAGGATATCGGCATTGGGCAGGAAGTTCAGCGTGAAGCCGTCTTCAGCCCTGTCCTTCTTGAATTTGCCCGGGCCGTGCGGTTCGGGGCTGAAGTCCGCAACGGCGGCGGTGAACACACCGGCAGAGGCGGAAGGCCACAGCCTGCGGGCCGTTTCCAGCATCTGCCTTGCGCTGACCACGTTATGCCTGTGGAAGGAGGCGTCGTCCGGAAGCCAGATATCCACAGGGCCGCACACGGCATGGACCTCTGCACCGCGAAGCCATGCGGCCACGGCGATGGACGCCCCCATCGAACCGGTGGAGGCATTGGTCCAGAAGCGCACGTCGTCCCACGTTTCGCGGGTAGGCCCGAGAGTGAGCATGACGGTCTGCCCTTCCATGTCCTGCGGGGTGAGGGCCTTGAGCGCGGCAAGGTAGATCATGCGCAGGTCGGCAAGGCGGCCCCTGCCCTCGTCATGGCAGGCTACCACGCCGCTGTCCGGCCCGACGAAAATGAAGCCGCGTTCCTTCAAGGTGGCCACATTGGCCTGCGTAGCCGGGTTGCTCCACATACGCGGGTTCATGGCCGGGGCCACCACGATGGGCCCGTCAAAACCGAGGGCCTGCGCGGAGAGCATATCGTCCGCCCTGCCCTGCGCCAGCCTGGCGATGATATCCGCCGTGGCCGGAGCGATGATCATGGCATGGGCGCTCTGCCCGGGCTCGAGATGCTCGAACGGCGCTTCACCGCTGAACATATCGCCGTACACAGGGGACGCGCCAAGGGCTTCGAAGGTAAGCGCCCCGATGAACTGGCGCGCCGCAGAGGTGAGCGTGGCGCTCAGGGTCAGGCCTGTTTCCTGCCAGCGATGCACGAGCTCCGCCACCTTGAAGGCGGCAACGGAACCGCACACGCCAAGGTGCAGGCGCTTCCCTTTGAAATGATTGAAACGCAGATGCTTTTCCATACGCTGTTCCTAGTAGGGAAGGCTCGTCACCTGACTGGAGGCCGGATCGGCATAGGAAGAAGGCGTGCCGAGGGCCGAGGGCGTGGCCGGAGGAACGGCAGAGGCGGGATTGGCGGCCTCGGGGATGAGGGTCATGATATCCACGGAGACGTTGTTCACCACCCACACGTCCATGGACGTGTTGATGATTCCGTCGCTGTAGAAGATGACGGCATAATGCGGCTCCTTCTGATAAAGCTGGATACAGCGCATCCCGTTGCTGGAACCGCGGAGCTGCCAGCCGCTTCTGGCCATGTTCTGCATCATGACATTGCCGAGCGACGTGACTTCCACACGGCCCCGGAAGGATTCAAGGCCGATCTTCCCGCCGTCATGGCCTACGGTGACGTAGGACTCCTTGGTCAGGGATTCCATAGGCGCAGGGATGGGGACATCGCGGAACTGCGACACATAGGAATCCGTGAGGCTGGGCTGTTCAAAGGGGTTCTGTATCTCAAAATCGCCGACGGAACAGCCGCTCAGCATCAGCGTAGCGGCAAGGGCGGCAAAAAGGGCGCGAACTTTCATAGCATACCTCCAAAACGGGCTGGAACAACAGTACGGCAAAACAGCGCGATGTGCAAACTGCGGCAGGGCGCAGGCTAGCAGCCGCCACCGCCGCCACCGCCGCCGCCACTTCCCGCGCCTCCGCCGCCACCGCCGCCGAAGGAGCTGTGGGAGCTGGCGGCCTCGCTGGCATGAGAAGCCGCACTGGACGCGGCATGAGCCGCAAAGGCCCGTGCCGCCGCCGGAGACCAGAAGTCGCGGCTGTGCTCCTGCCCGAGGCTGGCGGCATGGGCTTCCAGCACGGAAGCGAAGCGTGCGCCCCATGCTTCCTCCAGATCGAGGGCCACGGCATAGGGCAGGATCTCCTGATAATGCTCCAGAGTCTGTTCCGGCGGGTTCATGGCGTTCAGCCTGCCGCTCTCCGCAACACCGATGTACAGGGCGAGCCCCTCTATCTCGTCGAGCAGGGCGCGCGCCTCCACGCTGGGGGCATCCATGATGAAGGAAAAGCCGAAGGGAACAAGGAGCACTGCGGCCATGAGCGCGACCTGAAGCGGCGTGAACCAGAGGAACACGTTTTCCGCCGTGGCGTACACCAGAGCGCCGAAGAAACAGCTCAGGAAGCCACCGAAAAAGAGCGCCGTGAAGCAGGCGCGCGCCTTCCTGCCCCTCTTCCAGTCCGCGCCCACAATCTTGGTGAAACTCCTTGCGAAGAAGGAGCAGAACAGCACGGCCAGCGGAGCAGTCATCATCTCGGGCGGAAGCACGCCGCCCGAACTCCAGCCGGCAATGGCCGCAAGGCCGAGGAGCGCCGCCGCCATGCCGAAGAAGGTCCAGACAGAGCCGAAAAGGCCGTTCAGCAGGCCGCCGCGCCCGCCCTTCCACATTCTGGCGTATTCGCGGCGCAGGCGTACCTGCAGGGACTGGCGCATATCGTTCAGCGTTTCGCCGTGTGCCTTGTCCACGGGCAGGGCCGCGCCCGCGGGCAGATGCCGCAGAAGGGCGTTTTCTTCCACGTAGGGCGATTCGCCCTCGCCGCGCATCAGGGTGAAGCCCTGTTTGGCACTGCCTTCAACGCGGCAGTTCCCGCGCCCCGCAAGGGAAAGGAGCGCCGCTCCGAAACAGCGGGGCGATAACAGGGCCTGATTTGCCAGATAGCCCACGGCCGCAGGCGACATACGCCCGGGCTTGCCGTCGGCCTGTCCGCGCTTCGTGACGGGGGGATAGAAGCGCGGGATGACGACGCCCTTCTGCGGGTCGCGCCCGAAGAAGTACCATGTCACGCAGAAATAGAGGAAGAGGGCCAGCGCCAGAGCGGCAAGGAGAAGCGTGGTCAGGCCCTGCCCTCTGTCGGAAACGCTGACGAAGCCCTTGCCCCAGCCTGCGGCCACGGTGAGCTGTTCGCCGGGCAGTATGGCGCGCCGGGCCTTGAAGCTCATCACCACGCGGCCGTCCTTCTCGGTCCGCGACAGAGACACGCCGGAGCTGTCCTTGCCGCGCAGACGATCCAGCCATGCGGCCTGCCCGTAGAAGGGCGCACCTTCGGGGCAGAGCACCACACAGGAGGCCTTGTCGATGGGGGCTTCCCAGCCCGAGCCGGTAACGTTCCACGTCAGCTCGTCGTTAGGCGGGAAGAAGCCTATCTGCCCTGTCATGCGGTAGGTGAGGACGAATTCATGCAGGCCGGGCTTGAGGAGAGCGCCCTTGTCGCGCTGGAAGATGCGCACGGAGCCGTTGCGCTTCTCCACGTCGTCGGCGGGGCGGGCCCTGCCGTCCAGCGTGACGGAGAGCACGTCCATGCGGGCCACGCCGGATTCGCGCCAGCGCGTGACCACGGGGATATCGCGGTAGATGCCGTGGAATTCGCCCTGGCGGGGGATATCCACGAGCAGTTTCTCCTGCACCACGATGCCGCCGTCGCCGCCGATATCCACCAGAGCCTGAAAATCCCTGATGTGGATGGGGGCGGCTATGGCCGCCGAGGCCAAGGAGAGGAGCAGAAACAAGGCAAGGAGCAGACGCTTCATGACGCCTCCTGAAAAAGATACGGAAAAAGGGAGGAACGCCCTGAAGCATTCCTCCCCTTGGAGTATCGTATTTCCGTGAAAATTCCTACGTCTCCGGCACGGCTTCCGGGAAAAGATTCCCGCCCGTTCAGGAGGCGAAGGGCCATTCCTGCACCTCGAAGGGCACGGCCTGACGCATGGATTCCAGAAAGGCCAGAAGCTCTTCGCGCTGATGCGGCGAAAAAAGCAGTTTGAACAGCGCCTTTTTCGGGTCCAGCACGGTGAGCATGGCGAGATTGTCGCCGCCTTCCAGAAGGTAACGAAAAAGACCCGTATCAGCAGGAGCGATACGGATCAGGAGCATTTCCGATGCGCTGGCGGCAGGAAGGCTTACCGGCTTGCGCCGCCTCGCAAGAGCCCCGGAACGGGGGGCTCCTGCGAAAGGCCGCCCCTCTTTCTCAGGGGAGGCTGACGCACCCATCGCTTACTTCATGCGATAGGTGATGCGGCCGCGGGTAAGGTCGTAGGGCGAAAGCTCGACCTTCACACGGTCACCGGGCAGGATGCGAATGTAGAACTTGCGCATCTTCCCGGAAATATGGGAAAGCACCTGGTGGCCGTTTTCCAGCTTCACGAGGAACATGGCATTAGGAAGGGCTTCTTCCACGATGCCGTCGACTTCAATGGCGTCTTCTTTAGGCATATTTCCTCCAAAAAAACTATCGAGCCACCATTCCCGAAAGTTCCCTTTCTGTCAAGCTAAAGCCGTTTTTCTTCCCGGGCAGCAGCATTTTGCCGTTTTTTTCACATTGGGAGAAATTTTCGCCTGCTTTTATATCCACGTAACCTGTTTGTTTAAACAGTCATTTTTCCGATGCACTCCTCAGACGAGAATCACCCATTATTTCAATATGGATTATTTTTTTCTTGAATCACAGCAGGATAACATACAAAAAGCTTCTCTTTCCTCCTCAGCCAGAATCTTCAATACTTCGCAAAAAACGCTGGATTTAACCATTTGATTGTGCTAGTGATTTATCTCACGTTTCAGGTTAGTATCAGGAGGATACCTTTATGTCTTGCAACTGCACGGGCAAAACTCTCGACCTTGCTCCGTTGATGGATATCCTGGCCCCTTATAAGCAGAATCCCAAGGGAGCTCTCATTCCCGTTCTGCAGCACGCCCAGGATGTTTACGGCTACCTTCCTCAGGAAGTTCTCGAAGCCATCGCTTCCGAACTCAATATCCCCGTTGCCGAAGTGTTCGGTGTGGTCACGTTCTACGCCCAGTTCCACCTCACCCCCCGCGGCAAGAACATCATCCGCATCTGCCAGGGCACGGCCTGCCATGTGCGCGGCGCGAAAACCATCCTCGAAGCCGTGTGCAGCCACCTCGGCGTCAAGGCCGGAGAAACCACGCCCGACCTCAACTTCACCATCGAGACCGTGGCCTGCCTCGGCGCCTGCGGCCTTGCCCCCGTCATGATGGTCAACGACAATACCCACGGCCGCCTGACCCCCAGCGACATCCCCGGCATCCTCGACAGCTATCTGGACTAAAGGAGAGGACGATATGCTTGAACTCAAACGCCTCACTTCCATTGCCGCCCTCACCAAGCTGCAGGCCAAGACCAAGGATCTTGTCAGCCTGCGCCACTACGACCGCAAGCCCAACGAAGAAAAGCATCAGATCCTCATCTGCGGCGGCACCGGCTGCCATTCCTCCGGCTGCGGCGCTGTGAAGGACGCCCTTCAGGCCTCCATCGACGCCCACGGCCTGCACGACAAGGTGAACATCGTTGTCACCGGCTGCCACGGCTTCTGCGAAGTCGGCCCGCTGGTCATCTGCTACCCCGGCGGCCTCTTCTACGTCCGCGTGAAGCCCGAAGACGCTGAAGAGATCATCGTCTCCACCATCGTGGAAGGCAAGGCCGTGGAACGCCTGCACTTCAAGGACGAACACGACAACGCCCCCCGCCCCAGCTACCGCGACGTGCTGTTCTACAACCTTCAGAAGCGCGTGGTGCTGCACAACTGCGGCCGCATCGACCCTGAGAATATTTTCGAATTCATCGCCAACGGCGGCTATCAGGGCTTTGCCAAGGCCTTGGGCATGGGCCGTCAGGCCACGCTGGACGAAGTGCTCAAGTCCGGCCTTCGCGGCCGCGGCGGCGCTGGCTTCCCCACCGGCATGAAGTGGAAGTTCATGGCTTCCGAACCCGCCGAGCCCAAGTACATGCTCTGCAACGCTGACGAAGGCGACCCCGGCGCGTTCATGGACCGTTCCATCCTCGAAGGCGACCCCAACGCCGTCATCGAAGGCATGCTCATCGGCGCATGGGCCACCGGCGCTACCGAAGGCTACGTGTACGTGCGCGCCGAATATCCGCTGGCCATCAAGCGCCTCGGCATCGCCCTTGCTCAGGCCGAAGCCCTCGGCCTCATCGGCGACAATATCCTCGGCACGGACTTCTCCTTCCACCTGAAGATCAAGCAGGGCGCCGGCGCCTTCGTCTGCGGCGAAGAAACCGCCCTCATGCGCTCCATCGAAGGCAAGCGCGGCATGCCCCGCGTTCGTCCTCCCTTCCCGGCCAAGCAGGGCCTGTGGGAAAAGCCCACTGTCCTCAACAACGTGGAAACCCTCGCCACCATCGGCCACATCATCACCGTCGGTGCCGATGAATACCGTCAGGACGGCACGGAAAAGTCCCCCGGTACCAAGATCTTCGCCGTTACCGGCAAGGTGAACAACACCGGCCTTGTGGAAATCCCCATGGGCGTTTCCATGCGCCACATCATCTTCGATATCTGCGGCGGCATCAAGGACCACAAGAAGTTCAAGGCTGTGCAGATCGGCGGCCCCTCCGGTGCCTGCCTGCCCGCCTCCCTGCTGGACAACCCCGTGGACTACGACTCCCTGACCGCGGCCGGTGCCATGATGGGTTCCGGCGGCCTCGTGGTCGTGGACCAGGACACCTGCATGGTGGACCTTGCCCGCTTCTTCCTCACCTTCACGCAGGCTGAATCCTGCGGCAAGTGCACCCCCTGCCGCGAAGGCTCCAAGCGCATGCTCGAGATCCTCGAACGCATCTGCGACGGCAACGGCAGGAACGGCGACATCGAAGAGCTGGAACGCCTCGCCAAGACCATGCGTACCTCTTCCCTCTGCGCTCTCGGCCAGACTGCCCCCAACCCCGTGCTTTCCACCCTGCGCTTCTTCCGCTCCGAATACGAAGCCCACATCGTGGACAAGCACTGCCCCGCCGGTGCCTGCACCAGCCTGCTCCAGTACAAGATCGACGCCACCAAGTGCAAGGGCTGCACGCTCTGCGCCCGCAACTGCCCGGTGAACGCCATCATCGGCAAGGTGAAGGAAGCTCACCTCATCGACACCAACAAGTGCATCAAGTGCGGCACCTGCATCGATAAGTGCAAGTTCGGCGCTATCAGCCGCGGCTAAGCCCGAGGAGAAAATCTCATGAGTGATATGATTACTCTGACTATAGACGGCCAGAAAGTCACCGCTCCCGCCGGCTCCACCATTCTGGAAGCCGCGAAACTGGTCGGTATCGACGTTCCCACCCTCTGCCATCATCCCCTGCTCCGCCCCGAAGGCGCCTGCCGCGTGTGCGTGTGCAAAGTGACCGGCGCCCGCTCCTTCCTGCCCGCCTGCATCGCCAAGGCCACCGAAGGCATGGAAGTGTTCACCCACGACCCCGAAGTGCTGGAAGCCCGCAAGAACATCGTCGAGCTCCTGCTGGCCAACCATCCTCAGGACTGCCTCGCCTGCGCCCGTTCCGGCAACTGCGAACTGCAGACCGTGGCCAACAACCTCGGCATCCGCAAGGTGCGCTACGAATACAACCGCCCCGAGATGGAACTCGACCTGAGCAACCCCTGCCTCGTGCGCGATCCTGCCAAGTGCATCCTCTGCGGCCGCTGTGTGCGCGTGTGCTCCGAAGTGCAGGGAACCAGCATCTACTCCTTCGCCTACCGCGGCCTGAACGCCCGCGTGACCCCGGCCTTCAACATGGGCCTTGGCGAAGTTTCCTGCACCTTCTGCGGCCAGTGCCGCAAGGTATGCCCCACCGGCGCCATCACCGTGCGCAGCGATACCCAGCGCGTGTGGGACGCCCTGCGCGACCCCGATAAGATCGTCATGGTGCAGACCGCTCCTTCCGTGCGCGTGGCCATCAGCGAACCCTTCGGCGGCAAGCCCGGCGACCTGAACACCGGCCAGATGGTCAGCGCCCTGCGCCGCCTCGGCTTCGACAAGGTCTTCGACACTAACTGGGCCGCCGACCTTACCATCATGGAAGAAGGTACCGAGCTCATCGGCCGCGTGACCAAGGGCGGCAAGCTGCCCATGATCACCAGCTGTTCCCCCGGCTGGATCAACTTCATCGAGCTGAACTACCCCGACCTGCTGGACAACCTTTCCACGGCCAAGTCCCCGCAGTCCATGTTCGGCGCCATGCTGAAGACCTACTACGCCAAGAAGCAGGGCATCGACCCCTCCAAGATCGTGTCCGTGTCCATCATGCCCTGCACCGCCAAGAAGTTCGAAGCCTTCCGCCGCGAACTCTCGGCCAGCGGCTACCCCGATACCGACATCGTGCTCACCACCACCGAACTCGCCCAGATGATCAAGGAAGCCAACATCAACTTCCTCGGCCTGCCTGAAGAGCAGTTCGACCCCATCATGGGCGAAGGCTCCGGCGCAGGTACCATCTTCGGCGCTACCGGCGGCGTTATGGAAGCCGCCGTGCGTACCGCCTACAAGGTCATCGTGGGCGAAGAGATGGAACCCATCGAGCTCGAAGCCGTGCGCGGCCTCGAAGGCATCAAGGAAGCCTCTGTGGACTTCGGCGGCAAGGTGACGCTCAACGTGGCCATCGCTCACGGCCTCGCCAACGCCCGCAAGGTGTGCGAACTCATCCGCGCCGGCAATCCCCACAACTGGCACTTCATCGAGATCATGGCCTGCCCCGGCGGCTGCATCAACGGCGGCGGCCAGCCCGTCAACATGGATGCCGATACGCCCCGCCTGCGTGCCGAAGCCCTGTACCGCGATGATGCCGGCCTTCCCGTGCGCAGAAGCCATGAAAACGCCGAAGTGCAGGCCCTGTACCGTGAATTCCTTGGCGAGCCCAACAGCCACAAGGCCCACGAACTCCTGCACACGCACTACTATCGCCAGTCCCGCATCTGCAAGAGCAAGTAAGCTCCGGCAGTTGACCGCATGAAAAAGGGGAGGCTTCGGCCTCCCCTTCCCTTTTTAACAGCGCGCTTCCTATCTCTCCAATATATAAAGATTTCTTCATAAGCACGGCAAGCGGCAGCGCAGAACAGTGCCGGCATCGCAGTTCCGCATATGCAGTACCGTTAGAAGTAATTTCTGAAATATCAGTGCATTACATAAATTTCGTTCCTCGATGGATTTATTTTCCAACCCCTCTTGACGTCACGTTATTTTTATCACAGTCTAATGACACGAGCATATATGCCCAAACGGATGCTCTTCTCCGAGGACCGACGCCTCGCAGATATTCCTTCAACTTTTTGTTCCCGAGGTGTGGCGATGACTATCTTACTGACCCTGAGCATCATCTTTGCTATCTGTTTCGTAGTTCTCTTCCTCTCCAAGAAGAAGAAGGGCTAGTCGGGCGATAGCGCGATTTCCTGAAATCGCTGAAGTACAGACGCAAAAAACGCCTCCTCCCGCGAAGGGAAGAGGCGTTTTTCGTGGCAAGAGGTAGCATCAATGATGCATGTGATCGCCGCGCTTCACGCGATAGATGATGGCGCTGATCATAACGGCGAAGTAAACGAAGATGCAGCCCACGCCCACAAAGCCCTGGGCGCTGGAATGCATGGCACTGCTGATGAGATCACCCATGATATCTGCTCCTGAATGTCTGGCCCGTTCAGGCCTAACGCCTGTTGGAATCACGTAGCAGACTCGCTTAACATCGCGGGAAAGTCAAGGTGGGGGCTGAACTTCGTTCGCTGTCTCACATAGCGCTTTTGCTTTTCCTCGCGGCCTCGGCTATGATAGCCCATCCCAGCTTGGAGAACTCACATGGAATACGAAAAGGGCGATACTCTGGAACTTACTCTGCACGGCTTCTCTCCCGACGGGAGGGCCGTCGGACGCACCGAAGAAGGCATGACCGTCTTCGTGCAGGGCGGCCTTGCAGGCCAGCGCGTACGCGCGCGCCTGACCGCACTCAAAAAACGGCTTGGCGAAGCCGAACTTCTCGAAGTCCTGGAACGCGCCCCCGAAGAGCGCCCCGCCCCATGCCCCCATGCCGACACCTGCGGCGGCTGCCCCTGGCAGAATATGCCCTACCCCGTCCAGCGCGAGTGGAAGACAAGGCTGGTGGACGATTCCCTGCGCCGTATCGGCAGGCTCGACGTTCCTGACGGCCTGATACGCCCCACCCTCTATGCGGGCAGCAGTGAACAGCCTGCGGAATGGCATAGCCGCAATAAGATGGAATTCGCCTTTGCCGCCGGGCCTGACGGCAGAACGAAGCTGGGCCTTCGCGCCCGGGCTTCCCGCGCCGTGGTGGAAGTCGAACACTGCATGCTCCAGACTCCGCGCACCATGTCGGTGCTTGCCGCCCTGCGCGAACTTTGCGAACGCTTCGACCTGCACGCCGCCCCTGCCGAAGAGCATCCGAGGGGCAGGCAGAACACCCGGGGCCAGAAACAGAAGTTCAGCAAGGTGGTACGCCAGAACGACATCCTCCGCTTTGCCGTCATACGCGAACCCGGGGATGGCGGCTGTCTGGTGGAGCTCATCACCCTGCCCTCTCCGCAGGAGGCCCGCGCGGTGCGCAGGATCGGCGAAGAGCTTCTTTCCGGCCCGTGGGGCGTCACCGGCTTTGTGCACAGCCTGCGCACCTCTTCCGCGCCGGTGGCCTACGGCGAAGAGACCGCCTTCACCCTGGGCGACTGCCGCCTTACCGAAACGCTTCATCTGCAGGGGCGCGATGTAGCCTTCCAGCTTGGGCACAATTCCTTCTTTCAGGTGAACAGCCACGCCGCCGAACTGCTCTACAATACCGCGGCCGAACTGGCTTCCGAACTGTTTGAATCGTCTAACTCCGCATGGGACAAGCAGTGCTGGGACATCTACTGCGGCGTTGGCGGCCTTGCCCTGACAATGGCCCCCCGCTTCAGCAAGGTCTATGGGCTCGAGATCTCCGCGCCCGCCATCGAGCTGGCCAAGGCCAATGCCGAAGCCGCAGGCGGAAGCACGGCCTTCTGCTTCGAATCGGGCGACGCCGCCACGCTGGAACGCGCGTTCAAGCGCTTCGGCGCACCCGACCTGCTTGTGACCGACCCGCCCCGCGCAGGCATGGACGAACGTACTGTGCAGGCCATACTGCGGCACAGGCCGCCGCGCCTTGTCCTCGTTTCCTGCAACCCGGCCACCCTTGCCCGCGATCTGGCCCTGCTCTCCCCCACCTATGACATCTGCGCCGTCCAGCCCGTGGATCTCTTCCCCCAGACGCCGCATATCGAAACCGTGGTAAGTCTTTCGCTGAAGGACTGACGGCCCGGAATCCGCCCCGCGCCCGAGCCGCGCCTCGCCGCCCCCCGAGCCCTCCTCGCGCCGCAGGCCGCAGAAAACGCTAGACCTTCGCCCCAAAGCCTGATAAAGCACGGTCACCCACTTTGCTACTAGGAGATTCGCCATGCATTTCAGCTGGAAACAGGACAGCAAAACCCTGCTTATGGTCGTCATCGCCTCGGTCATCATAGCGGTGAACATCAATACCTTCGTGCAGACGGGCGGGCTCTACCCCGGCGGCGTGACCGGCCTTACCCTGCTCATACAGCGCTTTGGCGAAACGTTCTTTGGCCTGCATCTGCCCTTTGCGCTGGTGAACTTTGCGCTCAACCTCGTGCCGGTGTACATAGGCTTCCGCTACATAGGCAAGAAGTTCACCATGTATTCCTGCATGGTCATCGGCCTTACCGCCCTGCTCATCGACATCATCCCCCCGCATATCGTCACTGAGGACACCTTGCTCATCGCGGTGTTCGGCGGCATCATCAACGGCATTGCCGTAAGCCTCTGCCTTCGCAGTGACACCACGGCCGGCGGCACGGACTTCATCGCCATCTACCTGTCGCAGAAAAAGGGAATAGACGCCTGGAACATCATCCTCGGCTTCAACATTGCCCAGCTTGCCGTGGCAGGCCTGCTTTTCGGCTGGGACAAGGCCCTGTATTCCATCATCTTCCAGTATGCCGCCACGCAGGTCATACAGATGATGTACACCCACTTCCAGAAGAAAACTCTGTTCATCGTGACCAGCAAGGCACAGGAAGTGTGCGACATCATTTACGATAAGACCCATCACGGTGCGACCATCCTGCTTGGCGTGGGCTCCTTTGAGCATCACCGCCGCAGTGTGGTGTATTCTGTGGTGTCTGCCGACGAGAGCAAGCGCGTGATGCGTGCCGTGCGCGCTGTGGACCCGGGGGCTTTCGTGAATACCTTCAAGACGGACGAGCTCAAAGGCCTGTTCTACCAGCGGCCGACGGAGTAAGCGCCCCTTGGAAACGTCAAAAGTCCGTGCCTCCTCATTGGAAGCACGGACTTTTTTCATGGCAGGAGCAAAGGTTAGAGCTCGGCCTTCTGCAATTCTTCCAGCCTGCGGAAGCGCCTCAGCGTAAGGTGGCAGAGGGCGATGCCGATGGCGTCGGTGGTATCGAGCGGGCCTTCGATATGCGTCTGGCCAAGCAGGCGGGCCACCATATAGGCCACCTGCTCCTTGTCGGCCCTGCCGGTCCCGACCAGCGTTTTCTTCACCAGCGAAGGCTCGTAGTCCAGAACGGGCAGGTCGAAGGAGGCGCAGGCCGCAATGGCCGCCCCTCTGGCCTGCGCCAGCTTGATGGTGGACATGACGTTCTTCGAGGTGAACACCTGTTCCACCCCCACCTCGTCCGGGCGGAATTCCTCGATGATGTGGTGCAGGCCGTGATAGATGCAGGCCAGCCTTTCCGGGAAGCTGTTCCCCTTGATGCGCAGTACGCCGTTGGCCACCAGTTCCAGCCGCCCGGAGCGTTCCCGCACTATGCCCCAGCCTGTGGTGTTGGAGCCGGGGTCGATGCCGAGAGCGGTGATGCAGGATGCGTTCAGTGAAATCGTGGCCATAGCGCCTTCCCCTGAAAAAAGGATAGGAAAAAGGCCGGGGCAATGGCTGACCCGGCCTTAGTATCAAGCGAAAAGCTCGAACCGAAACTTATTCGGCAGCGGCTTCGGCGCCTTCCATGAAGACAGACACCATGGTGTAGTCAGACTTGTACACGGGGCGCACGCCTTCGGGAAGGGGCATGGTGGACACGCGGATGGTCTGGCCGATTTCCATGCCGGTAACGTCGAGAACGAGCTTGCGGGGCATATCGGTGGGCTTGGCGGCGAGGACGACTTCGTCGCGGTAGGTTTCCATCTTGCCACCGACCTTAACACCCTTGGGAGTGCCGGCGTATTCCACCTGCACCTTGACCTGGATTTCCTTGTCGAGGTCAACACCGAGGAAGTCGATGTGGGTGAAGGTGCTCTTCACAGGAGAGTACTGGGCGTCCCACACGAAGACGGGGTGCAGGGTCTTGGCGCCGTTTTCATCTTCGAGTTCCAGCTGGAACACGTTGGTGCGGCCCACCTGCTCGTACATCTTGACGAGGGGGAGTTCGGGCATCTGCACGGGGATGTTCTGGCCGTCGGCGGTGTAGTACACGCCGGGCACGAGGGCTTCGGCGCGAAGACGACGGTTGGCACCCTTGCCGAAAGCAGTACGCTTCTTGACAGAGAGAGTTTTCAGTTCAGCCATGACTATTTCTCCTTTTTTGCCGTCTCCCGCCTTTTAACGGGGTGCGGCTGTCGATAAATCAAATATGGGGGCCCGTATTAGAACAGGGCGCTGACGGAAGAACCATCGTGGATGTTGCGGATACTCTTGGCGAGGATACCAGCGATGGAGGCCACGCGGATCTTGTCGCACTGGGCGATGCGGTCGCCGAGCGGAATGGTATCCGTAACGATGATTTCCTTGAAGGGAGCGGCATTGAGGCGCTCGATGGCGGGGCCGGAAAGCACGGCATGGGAGGTGCAGGCGTACACTTCCTTGGCGCCGCCTTCCATGAGGAGATTGGCGGCGGTGCAGATAGTACCGGCGGTGTCGATCATATCGTCCACGAGCACGGCGGTCTTACCGGCCACATTGCCGACGATGTGCATTTCGGCCACCTGATTGGGGCGGTCGCGGCGCTTGTCGATAACGGCGAGGCTGGCGTCCATCTTCTTGGCGAAGGAGCGGGCGCGTTCCACGCCGCCGGCGTCGGGGGAAACCATCACGATGTCGCCAGAGAGGGAGCTGAGCTTCTTCAGCAGAACGGGGCGGGCATAGAGGTTGTCCACAGGGCAGTTGAAGAAGCCCTGGATCTGGCCGGCATGGAGATCGACGGTGACGATGCGCTGGGCACCGGCCACGGTGAGGAAGTCGGAAACGAGCTTGGCGCTGATGGGGGCGCGGGGGCTGGCCTTGCGGTCCTGACGGGCATAGCCGAAGTAGGGGATAACGGCAGTGATGCGGCCGGCGCTGGCGCGCTTGAGGGCGTCCAGCAGGAGGCAGAGTTCCATCAGGGACTTGTTGGCAGGAGCGCAGGTAGGCTGGATGACGAAGACGTCATGACCGCGCACGCTGTCGCTGATCTCGACGCGCAGTTCGCCGTCGCTGAAAGTGGAGCACAGAGCAGGCGTGAGGGCGCAGCCGAGGTGGTCGCAGATGTCCATGGCCAGCTGGGGGTTGGCCGTACCCGCAATGATCTTGAGGTCGCCGTACATAGTAAGCCTTCCTGAGTAATAATGTATAAAACGGCGTCGCCTTTCGGCAACACCTGTCATTCGATTCGATGGCTGGGGCGGCAGGACTTGAACCTGCGAATGGCGGAACCAAAACCCGCTGCCTTACCGCTTGGCTACACCCCACCGCGTCCAGTTCCGGCAATCAGTCTTCGAAATGGAAGGGGCCGTACACTGCCGGTTTGCCCTCGGCAGTACGAAGCACGCCTGCGGCGCGCGCCGCGCTCTCCCCGCTTCGGAATATCCCGAACAGGGAAGAACCGCTCCCACTCATCCCTGCGATATCCGCACCCTCTTGAATTAACAAAGCTTTCAGCTCCGCCAACTGCGGGTGTGCCGCGAATACCACGAGTTCGAAGTCATTCATGCCATAGAAACACTGGCAACTCGAACGGTTATTTTTATCTGCCTTCCTTTTCTCTGTCAAGGAAAATGACGGTTTTTCCGCGTCCCATGCGCCATAGGCCCATGCGGTGTTCACCGCCACTCTCGGGCAGACGAGCACGCCGAACCAGCCCTCGATGCCGCTCTCGGCAGGGCGCAGGACATCGCCGATGCCCTCGGCAAAACACGCCCCCCGGCCAAGGAAGAAGGGCACGTCCGCCCCTACGCGAGCCGCCAGAGCGTTGAGCGCCAACGCTTCCATGGGTTCGGGGTTCTGCCGCTGGAGCCATGCCAGCACTTCCGCACCGTCGGCACTGCCGCCGCCCAGCCCGGCCCCGTGGGGTATGCCCTTGACCAGCTCCACGTCCACGGCAGGTGCGAATCCCGTGGCCCGGGCATAGAGCTCGTAGGATTTCGTCAGCGTATTTTTTTCAAGGTCGATGCCGGGCGTATCGCAGAAAACGCGGATGCCGCCCTCCCGCTCCGCAGGCCGGAAGGTCAGGGTGTCCAGCGGTTCGGGCAGGCGGACGAACAGGGTGTCCAGCTCATGGTAGCCGTTTTCGCGCCTGCCTGTGATGAAAAGGTACAGGTTGATCTTGCCCCCGGTGCGGACGATCTCTTCTTGCATGGCTGTCTCTCGGGCCGACATGGCAAAAAGGCGGCACACCTGCGTATGCCGCCCTGTTTTCAGATAAGGAAGGAACGTATCTGCGCTTTCTCGCCGCCCGCAGTGGCGGCGACGGCAGAGGCCGCGGCCGTCTGGACGGCCACCAGGGCGCAGAGCGCGGCCATTTCCCGCGCCACGTCCGCCACTTCGGCCACGATGGCCGCATGGCCGTCTTCCGTCCATTCGAAATCGGTGAAGATGTCCACGGCTTCGGCATCGCTCAGGGAAAGGATACGCCTGGCGGCCTGCATACCGGTCACGCAGGCGGCGGCCAGCTTCAGCGGGGCTTCCTCGTCCGCGCAGGAGGTCAGCACGAATTCCGCACGGGCGCGCACAAGCTCTTCCTCCTCTTCCGCAGGCGCTTCGGCCTGACGCCGGGCCACGTTCTCCAGAAGGACGCGGAGGACGCCTTCGAGATCGAGGTCGGAGGTGTCCACGATGGTCGCGTCTTCGGCGGGGCGCAGAGGGTCGACGGCGCGGTTGCGGTCCTGCTCGTCACGGGCCTCGATACCGGCCTGTATCTCTTCCACCGTGGCCCCGTTCAGCGTGCCGCGGGCCTCCAGCTCCAGCCAGCGGCGCATGGCGCGCACGGCGGGGCGGGCATCGAGGAAGAACTTGTGACGGGCATCGGGGAAAACGCGCGTGCCCATATCGCGGCCCTCGGCCACAAGGGAGCACTGGGCGCCTATCTCGCGTTGGGCGCGCTGGAGCTCTTCGCGCAGAACGGGCAGGCGCGCCACCAGAGACGCAAGGCGGCTGGCCTTTTCGGTGCGTATCTCGTCGCCCACGGCCTCGCCATTGCAGCAGAGCACGGGAGCGCCGCCCTCGCGCTGTTCCAGCGTGAAGCGGCATTCGCGGCAGCGGGCGCGAAGATCGCCGTCCGTCATGTCGGCGGCCTGTGCGCCAAGGCGAAGCCCGAGCGTGCGGTACATGGCCCCGGTATCCAGATAGGCCACGCCGAGCTCGGAGGCCAGACGGCGGGCCAGCGTGCTTTTGCCCACACCGGCGGGGCCGTCCATAGTGATGACGCCAAGGGATGCTCTGGTCACGTCAGGCTCCTAAGATCTCTTTGGTATAGTTGAAGAAAAGTTCGTTCTCTTCATCCGTGCCCATGCTCACGCGAAGCCATTCGGGGAGCTGATAGGCCTTCAGGGAACGTATGATGATGCCCTTCCTGAGGAGTTCCCCGTGCAGGGCCTTCGCATCGACCGTGCCGGGAGTGGGCCGGAACATGATGAAATTCGACATGCTGGGCAGGACTTCACAGCCAAGGGCGCGCAGGCCCTCCGTCAGGAAGGCGCGGCCGCGCCGCACGAGGCTTACCGTCTCTTCCCGGAACTCCGCGTCGGCAAGGGCGGCAAGGGCGGCTTCTTCCGCAAGGATGTTCAGGGAGAACGGCAGGCGGACGCGCCACATGTAATCGGCCAGCGCAGGGGGCAGGATGCCGTAGCCTATGCGCAGGCCTGCCAGGGCATAGACCTTGGAGAAGGTGCGCAGGAGCGCCACGTTGGGCAGGCTCTCCAGACGGCTGAGGAGGGAATGCTCCGGCCCGGCGAACTCGGTATAGGCCTCGTCCACCACCAGCAGGCAGGCCGGGGGAAGGGAGCGGGCCAGCTTTTCCAGCTCGTCCACGGAAGCGATGCGGCCGGAAGGATTGTCCGGCGTGGTCACGAAGGCCAGCGTGGTATTCTCGTCCACCAGCTTGAGCAGGCCTTCGAAGTCGAAGGAGAAGTCGGGGTTCAGCGGCGTCTGGCGAAGTTCCACCCCGGCCATGCGGGCCTGCGTGGGATAGATGCCGAAGCAGGGCCGGAAGGCCACGGCATTGTGCACGCCCGGAACACAGCGGATGCGGAACAGAAGGTCGATGATCTCGTCGGAGCCGTTGCCCACGCAGATGCGCTTGGCGTCCACGCCGCAATGTTCGGCAAGGGCCTTCACAAGGCGGGGATTGCCCGACTGCGGGTAGCGGAAGGCCTCGCAGGCCTTGTCGGCAATGACTTGGCGCACTCGCGGCGAGACCCCGAGCGGGTTCTCGTTGCTGGCCATCTTGATAACGCGGGAAAGGCCGTAGCGGCTGGCTATCTCCGCTATGCTGAGGCCGGGCTCATAGGACTCGAATGCCGCCACTTCGGGGCGCACATCGGTACAGGACGTGAATCTGGCAGACATGGGACATTCCTCGGAAAGAAAAAGGGCTTCCCCTTCGCATAACGCAGAGGGGAAGCCCTGTCGAGTCTAAATCAGAGCATCAGTCCTGATAGGCGGGGCCGCCGGTGTAGTTGCCGGCAGGACGGATGGTAAGAACGGGCACAGGAGAGTTCTTCACCACCTTTTCGGCCACGGAGCCGAAGAGGATGCGGTCGATGCCCTTGCGGCCATGCGTACCCATGATGATCATGTCCGCGCCTTCCTTCTCGGCAATGGTGATGATCTCTTCCGCCGCATAGCCGACCACGACTTCGGCCTTGGCTTCCACATCGCCGAAGTTTTCGGTCACGAACTGCTGCATGGCCTTTTCAGCGCCGGTCACGATCTCGCCCACGAAGCTGTCGATGGTGTTCGGGGGAACATGGAAGCCGGTGTACTGGGTCAGCGTGGGGGCCGCATACACTGCCACGATGGATGCGCCGGTAGCCTTGGCAAGAGAGCTGGCGTAGTCGGCCACAGTCTTGCTGTGCTCGGAAAGGTCAAGCGCGCACACGATCTTCTGCAGGTTCATATTTGCCTCCTTGGAAGTTGCAGATGAGAGGCGGTAGGCCCCATGAAACATAGCTCCATCATACGAGCTTTCAACCCCGCTTGCAAGGGGGTGGAGCACAAAAACCCTGCACTCAGGTCTGATTAGACGATTTTTCCGTCCCGCGAGGCTTCGGCCCTCATTTCTTCCACGATCTGGGCGGCGGCCTCGGTGTCGCCCTCTTCCCATGCGGCGCGGAAACAGCGGGCCATGTCGGCCAGCTTCTGCATACCGTAGCCTTCGGCCAAGGCGGCAAGGAGCACCGCCCCCCGGCGCACGGAATAGGCGTCCAGCTCTTCAAGGGCGGCCTTCAGCGCATCCAGCCCCTGCATGATGCGTTCCACCGGGGCGTCCAGCATCTCGGCGCTTTCGGCTGGAGCTGTCGGCGCGACCGGGGCGGACTGCACGGCGGCAGGTTCCGCCAAGGGAGCCTTCTTCTCCACGGCAGGAGCAGGCTGTTCCGCGCGCAGGGGGCGCAGACTGCCCTTGCGCTGGAAGCGCAGGTTCCCTGTGCTCGCCCCGGCCAGAACAGCCGCCAGCGTCACGCCCTGCGAGGAAAGCTCGGGCCTCGGGAGCGACTTCGACGCGGCGGTGAGCCACTTCGCCATAGCCCGCAGGTCCTTGCGCACCAGCGGCGGCAGAAGGGCTTCGTCGCACCCGGCCTTGCCCATGCGTTCGGCCTGAAGCGCATCCTTGGCGATAAGGAGGAAGGGCACGGCAGGCAGGGTATGCTCGCCCTCGTGCATACGCACGGCGGCAAGGGCCTGTACCATATCGTCCTCCGCCAGCGAGGAATCGAAAACGATGAGCGAGGCCGCCTCCACAGCGTAGAGCCCGGCGGCTTCTGCGGCGCTGGCGGCTTCCCATACGCGAAAATTCAGGCCGCCAAGGTAATGCGACAGCATCTGTCGGCCCACACGGCCCGCCGAAGCCACGATGACCAGCTTGGGGGGATTCCGGCGGCCCTTGCGGCCTTCGGGCATCTCGAACGCCTCGCCGGGGACGGGTTTGGGCGTCACGCCGTCTTCTTCGTAGGCCGTGCATTCAAGGCTGAAGCCGAGTTCCGTGCCCTGCGCCCCACTGCTGACGAAAAGCTCGCCATTGCAGGCCGAAGCCAGTTCCCATGCGCGGGCAAGGAGCGAGCTGGAGCGGCCATGCGGGGGAAGCCCCTCGCCGGTATCGGAAACGGAGAACAGGAGCTGGCCGGGGTGCGTGCTGTCCGCCCTGCGCACATGGAGGCTCACCGCACCGCTGGAAGAGGCGCGCACGGAATCCGAAAGCAGGAGGGAAAGCAGGGCTGTGAGGCGGGCCTTGTCGCCACGGTAGCGGCGGCCGAGATGCGGGGCCACATACCACGAAAGCCCCAGACCCTTGCTCTCCGCCTCGGCAAACACCGAGGAGAAGACCGACTGTATGACCTGCCGCAGGTCGAAATCGCTTTCCGAAGCCCCGGGAAGAACAGCAGGTGCAGGCGTATCCAGCGCCTTTTCCGAAAGCTTCCGGGCAAGGGACACCATGCCGTCGGCACGGGCCATGATATCCACATGGCGCGTATCCACTCCGGCCCGGTTCAAGGCCTGATCGAGGCGGCAGGCCTCGTCGAGCAGTTCCTCGACAGTCCCCTTGACGGATTCGCGCAGGGCTTCGAGCTCATGGTTCTTCGCGGCCTCTTCCTGCTCTTCCGGCCTGCCCCGTTCCGGCCGTTCCCCGACCTGACGGGCAGGAGACGCCGCGATGAGGCAGAGCAGGCCGAACACCGGGCCGAAAAGGACGCACGTCCCCCAGAGGGGGGCTTCCATGCCGCGCGGCAGGCCGGACAGTGCGATGAGCGCCCCGCCGCCCATGAAGAGGCAGGCCATGGTGAAGGGCAGACTGCCCTGTATGCCCCGCAGAAGGAGCACGGTAGAAGGCAGGAAGCAGAGCACCGCCGCCAAGGGCCACAGCACGAGCAGGCGCGCCATCCATGCGAACTTGGGGATGAGGGGCAGAAGCGCCGCGCAGACGCCCAGAAGCGCCAGCACCATGAAGAAGATATCCGCCGCAGGGGAATGGATGCGCGTCCGCATGAGCACGCGCCCGATATGGGGAAGCATGAGCAGGGCCACGCCGGCGGCGAAGATGCCGGGCAGAGCGCCAGCCCCTATGCCTGAAGCCGTGGCAGGCACGGCCCACAGGGCCTGCACCGCCGCGGCCGAGGCAAGCAGGAAAGTCCAGAAGCGGCTCTCGCCCCGCAGGCCGAGGCAGAGGAAGAAGCATACTGCGCCCAGCAGACTGAGCACGGCCAGCGCAAAATCGAAGGTCAGGCGTTCCGGCGACTGCATCACCAGCGACAGGGGGCGGAGCGCAGGGCTGAACCAGAGGCCGGGCATGCCGTCCATACGGATGAGGGCCTGCCCGTCGTTGCCGGCGTGGGCCAGCGAATAGACGCCTTCCTTTTCCGCAGCTATGCGCTTCCAGCGCAGGCCGTCGGACGAAAGCCATACCTCAACACCCGGCGGAAGCTGATCCCCAAGGTCCAGCCACAGCGCCCCGGGCCGCTCATGCGCCACGTTGTCCAGTGCAAGGTGAAGCCAGAGCTCGCCGCTTTCCCGCAGAAGCGCCTTCCTGTCGAAAGGCTGGAACTCGCTGAAGCGGGAGACGGCTTCGTCGAAGCCGAGGGCTTTGCCGTCCGCCAGCATGGTGAGCACGGGAAGGAGTTCGACCTGCACGGCGTCGGCCTGCTCGTCTTCCATCTGCACGGCAGGCTCAGACGGTGCCGGCTGATATTCCGCACGAAGCGTCACCTGCTCGGGCATATTGCGGACAGGGGCGTCCTCGGCAAAAATGTCTTCCCCGGAAGGGAGCGGAGATTCGACGACGATACCGGCCTCGGCAGGCTGGGCGAAAGGCGCGTTTCCGGCGGAAAGCTCCGCCTGCCCTTCCGCAGGGCCGCCCGGCAGTTCGCCGCCTTCCGCCGCGTACAGCAGGGAAGGCGAGGCGCACAGAAGGCAGAACAGGACAAGGGCGCAGATCAGGCGGAAGGGGCGGAGATAGGACATGGCAGTGACGCAGTAAGGTTAGCGGATGCGATCGCGAACAGGCTTGCCTGCCGGGTCAAGGGTGTTGGCATCGAGTTCCACAACGCGCTTCCAGAGGGGAAGGGCCTCGTTCCCGCGGCCCGTCTGTTCAAGAAGCCATGCGCGATGCACCAGCGCCGGAAGGAAGTCGGGCTTGAGCTTCAGCGCTTCGGCATAGGCGCGGAGGGCCGTGTCGTATCTGCCGTGGGCTTCGAGCTGTACCCCGGCATCCGCAACGAGTTCATGGATGATGGCGTGCAGATGCGTTCCGTTGTTCAGGGCGAAATGGGGAACGCGGGCAAGGACGGAGTTCCAGAAGGTCACAGCCTCTTCGGGCTTCTCCATGTCCAGCAGAAGGGTCACGCCCTTGTTGAACACCGCGTTGGCATGATCCGGCTTCAGGGCAATGGCCTGCTCGTAATACTTCACCGCCTCGGCGCTCTGCCCCTTCATGCGGTGCATGGAACCAAGGTCGGTGATGACATCAGGGTTGCCCGGGGCCAGCGCCAGTGAACGGCCATAGGCCTCGATAGCCTCGTCGAAGCGGCCGGAATCGTAGCAGAAATTGCCAAGATGCGTCCAGAGCGAGGCATCGTCCGGGCTTTTCTTCAACTGCTCGCGCAGTTCCGCGATGCGGCTTTCCGTGCTAGCAGGGCCAGCCTGCTTCGCCGGGGCCTGCGGTGCCGCCTGCTGGGCCTGCACCGCCACGGCGGGGGCGGAGCCCCGGCGGTATTCCGATACGATATCGCCGCAGAGGAAGCCCGCGCCGAAGGTCACACAGCACAGGATGAGCGCCGTACTGGAGAGCATGGTCCCGCGAGTTTTTTCCGTCTTCATAGGCCTCCCTCCATCACATCACGCGGGTGCGCGTCCAGCCTTCGGCCTGAGCCGCCGCTTCGGCCACAGCGCCGCCGAGCACGCAGGGCACGGCGCTCTCAAGGGCCTTGGCAAGGCAGGGGGCGAAGTCGTGGAAGTCCGACAGGCGCGTGGAAAGAATCTCGTCGCGGATGCGCTGGCGCTCCTCGTCGGTCTCGCCGCACATCCAGCGGGAGAAGGCCGCCGAGCCCTTGGCTCCGGGAAGCATATAGGCATCCACGTCGCCGATGGCGCCGACCACGGCACGGGTGATGTCCGCCTCGGACAGGGAGAGATTGCCAAGGTAGTCGGCCGTGGCGCGATAGACCTTGAGGGTCTCGGCCACATTGGGATCGCGGTAGGAAGCGAAGGTGAACGCGGCGGTACTGCGGCCATAGCGGGCGAAACAGCCGTACGCGCCGCCCTGCACGCGCACACGATCCCAGAGGTAACCCATGCGCAGGTGGCGCATGATGACCGCCAGCGAGCCGCGATACTCGTAGCCCGTATCCTTCATGCTGAGGCCGAGGCCGGTGTAGTTGACCTGCGCCGGAGCACTGAGCCATTCCGCGCCGGGCAGTTCCGGCAGGTCGAGGACAGCGGCAGGAAGCGGGCGGGAAGGCAGGAGACGGGCCAGCCCTTCCAGCGTCCCGCGGGACAGCGCGATGAGCGCGGCATCACCCGTAAGGGAGAGGCGGAGCGCATCACGGCGCACGATGAGTTCGTGCAGGGCGCGAAGGTCGGCGGCCACGGAAGCCCAGTCGTCTTCCACGCGGCGGCTGAGTTCACGCGCATAGAACAGCGCGTTCACGCCGTTCATCTCTTCCGAGATGCGGCCCACGAGCGAAAGGCGACCGTTCAGGCGGGTATTGACCAGCATATGGCCGGAAGGCACGGCCGACTGCTCCATGCGGGCCTTTTCTTCCAGCACCATCTGGGCGAAGCGCTCCCGATTGTCGAAATCCGGCTCGAAAAGGATCTCTTCCATAAGCGCGGCCATGCGTTCCACCTTCTCGGCCGTGCATTTGCCGGACAGGGAAAGGTAGGAGACCACGGAGGCGTCAGCGGAATGCGGCAGTATCACCGGGCCAGCGCCAAGGGAGCCGGTCTGCGCCGAGATATCGAAGCCAAGCTCCACGTAGTCGCGGCGCTTCGTGCCGAGTTCGGTGAGGGCGCGGGCATAGAGCGGAACCAGCGGCAGGAGGCGCGCAGGCACGGCGGCAAGGTCGAAGGCATAGCGGGCGTAGAGGATGCCCGTGGTGTCCAGCTCATGCGTCACCACATCGAGCCCTTCGCTCTGCTCCACAGCGCAGGGGATGAGCTTGTTTTCCTTGGGCAGGTCTTCCTTGCCGAGGCTGGGAACGGAGTCCAGCGCCTCGGGGGAATCCGGGGCCTGCTGGGCGGCGCGAAGTTCGGCGGCAAGGGCCACGATGCGCACGCGCTCTTCCCGCTTCATGGAAGAGCGGAGAGCCTCGATGCGGGCGTCTTCCTCGGCCTGACGAGCCTGAGCCAGACCGGCATCGGGCAGGAGCAGGACGGTGACGCGATGCGTGTTCTCAAGGAACCAGCGGCGGATGGCGTTCTCGAACACGGGTTCACCGGCGGCAAGGCGGGCCTTGATGGAGGCCAGCGGCGCTTCCCAGGCCAGCGGGGCGAACGCATCGCCATCGTAGAGCCAGTCGGCCAGAGAGCGGAACATGGCGGAAAGGCCGCGGGGGAAGGAGCCGGTATTGTTCTCGCGGAGCATGAATTCCAGCGAGTTGAGCGCGGCCTCCACAGCCGGGGCGGGCACGCCCTCTTCGGCAAGACCGGCCAGCGTGTCGAGCATGATGCGCTCGACCTCGTCGGCCTTGTCGGCTTCGATGGAGCGCAGGCCCATGGAGAAGTACGCCTGACGCAGGTCGCCTTCGAGGCCGCAGCCGGAAATGTCTTCACCGAGACCGGAATCCATGAGCGCCTTGCGCAGGGGAGAACCGGGCAGGCCGGAAATGATATGCTCGAGCATATTGAGCACGAACATCTCCTCGGTCTCGCGGGATTCGCAGAGCAGCCAGTTCACTGCCACATGGGCCTTGTCGCCGCCTTCCTCTTCGGACGCGGCATAGCAGGCCTCGATCTTGCGGGGAGCGGCAAGGCGGGGCTGGAGCGGAACTTCGGAAGAAACGTCGCGGCGCTCGTACGGGCCGATGAATTCCGCCACCTTGGCAAGGCGGCCTTCCTCAGGGTCATCGCCCCAGAAGAAGAAGCGGGCGTTGGACGGGTGATAGTACGAAGCATGGAATTCGCGGAAGGCCTCGTAGGTCAGCGAGGGGATGACGGCAGGGTCGCCTCCGGAGTCGAGGCTGTAGAGCATATCCGGGAACACGGCGTGCTGGCATTCTTCCATGAGCACGGAGTCCGGCGAGGAATAGACGCCCTTCATCTCGTTGAAGACCACACCCTTGAAGGCCCACGGGCCGTCGGGTTCGTCGGCCTCGATATGCCAGCCTTCCTGACGCAGGACGTTCTCGTCGATGCGCGGATGGAACACGGCGTCAAGATACACGTCCATGAGGTTGTAGAAGTCCTGCAGGTTGCAGCTCGCAACCGGGTAGCAGGTCTTGTCCGGGAAGGTGAGCGCGTTGAGGAAGGTCTGGAGCGAGCTTTTGAGGAGCTCCACGAAGGGTTCCTTCACGGGGTACTTGTCCGAACCGCAGAGCACGGAATGTTCAAGGATATGGGCCACGCCCGTGGAATCCTTGGGGGGTGTGCGGAAGGCCACGCCGAAAGACTTGTTCTCGTCGTCGTTGCAGACGGAAAGCAGTTCCGCGCCCGTCTTCTCGTGCTTCCACAGGCGGACAGCGCCGCCGACTTCGCGCATGCTTTCTTCGCGTATCAGGGTGAAACCGTGAGTATTCATATCGTATTCCTTATGGATGGCAGGATAAAAAAGGCGGCCGCAAGGTCGCCTCCAAAGGGGCAGGCACAGCGCCGGGGCGTCAGCAGCCGGCGGAACGCAAGGTCTCCTCCACCTGCTCCATGACCATGCCGCTTTCCGCCCCGCAGAGCGTGCGCACGGCCAGCATGAGCATATCGAGGGGAAGTTCCATCACACTGCGGCCATTGTAGATGACACAGCGCTCGCCGCGTACGCTGACGCGATAGGCGCGGCAGAGGCGGCGTTCCCCGCCCTTGCGGATGACATAGACGTGCTCGTTCTGATCAGTGACATAGAGCTTCTGATGCGTGAAAACGCCGCTTTCCTCATCGTTCCACACCGCCTCGGAAAAAAGGCGGCCGCGAAAGGAGAGCACGGCGTCGCCTTCGAGGCGCAGGGTGATGTTTTCCATACCGTCAGCGGGGGTGGACATGGTCCTGACTCCTGAGATCAAAACGGGCAGAGCCCTTTGCGTTACCTTCCTGTGTAGCAGAGAAAAAAGGGCACTGTCAACGCTCACATTGGTAACATTGTGAAATAACAGTATTTTAATTTTGTAAACAAATGTTGCAGCGCCTCTTTTCCGCCAAGGGCATTGCCGCACTTGAATTCCCGCCATGCCGTGACTATATAGGAAGTACTCCTGACCAACCATGTTCACAAAGGACTGCCCTATGAAATACTGGCTCTTCAAGACCGAACCCGGCTGCTTCTCGCTGGACGACCTCATCTTCTCGCCGAACTCCACCACCTCGTGGGACGGCGTGCGCAACTTTCAGGCCCGCAACCTCATGCGCTCCATGCAGGTGGGCGACCTCGGCTTCTTCTACCACAGCGGCAAGAACCCGCACATCGCCGCCCTTGTGGAAGTGGTGCGCGAAGCCTACCCCGACCATACCGCCCAGGACCCGAAGAACCAGCACTACGACGAAAAGGCCACGCCCGAAGACCCGCGCTGGTACATGGTGGACGTGAAGCTGGTGCGCAAGTTCGCCAAGCCCCTCCCCCTTTCCGACCTGAAGAAGGAAGCGGCCCTCGACGGCATGGAACTTCTGAAGCGCGGAAGCCGCCTCTCCGTCCAGCCCGTGGAAGAGGAGTATTACAAGCATATCATGAGTATGGTGGAGTGAGGGGAATCTTATGCGCCTTTCCCATATCCTTATGGTCACGATGACCATTCTGTCCATATCCGGCTGTATGCCCAAGCAGGAACAGCCCCCTGTTATCGCTACGCCTCCCAATGTTGAGGATGTCGCACACTCCCCGCAGGAACTCATGGAGGAGGCGATTTTCAAGCATAGCTTGGAAACTTTTGAAAAACTTTTTGCTGAAAATCCTGATGTCGATAAAAACAGACTTCTGACTCGCGCTATAGCAATGGGCCGTCCTGACATCATGAAAATCCTGCTGGATGCTGGAGCTGACCCCAATTACCACCCGGCCGAAGGCAATCCTGAGTTCAATCTGCTATTCATCCCCAGCTTTATCCGTCGTATAGAGGTTCCTAAACTCCTAATTGAGTCCGGCACCGATATCCATTTCAGAACCAGTACTGGTCTGACAGCTCTTCATGCCGCAGCAGAGATGAAGGATGTTGAAAAAGCGGAGCTTCTCATCCGCCATGGAATCAACGTGGATGCTCGTTCTTTAAAGGGCAACACGCCTCTGCATATAGCTACAGGCAAAACCTCTACGCTCGACTATCATATAGAAACATATGGCGGAAAAGGCATTATGCTCTCTCCAGAAGAAAAAGAAGAACTCGAACAATATCTAAAATCTGAACAGCTTGAGATGGTTTCCATGCTATTGGCCAAAGGTGCGAACCCCAATGCCGCGAACAAAGGCAAGGTCACGCCCCTTCACAGCGCGGCGAGTTATGGACGCGCACAGGTCGTAAAAAAACTTATCGCTCACAACGCCAACGTAAACCTTTTAGATGGTCAAGGTTGGTCGCCGCTCGAATGGGCTATAGCATCTGATAATTTTGAAACCGTACAAGTTTTACTTTCTAATGGTGTTAGCATTAAAAAAACGACCACACCTTATTCAAGTCCCCTTCATGGCGCAGTGGCTAAAGGAAATCTGAAAATATCCAAGGCTCTCATAGCGTGTGGAGCAGATGTCAATCACCCTATCACGGTTGCAGAAGATGAAAGCAACTTTACCCCCATTCACCTTGCCGCAACCAACAATTTTCCTGAGATCGTTGACCTGCTCATCCAGAAAGGTGCTGATGTCACCGTTAAGACCTCAAAAGGACTGACCGTTCTCGACATCATCAACGAACGCCCTGAACGCATAGAGAAGTTCAAAAAAAGTGGCGTATTCTGGAAAATTAACGACGCACTCTACAATGCTATGTAAGTAAGATCTCATCCCATTTTACTTGACAAGGCTGACAGTATGGAAAACAACACCCTTTCTAAACATTTTGTTACCCCTCTTGATGTCCTTCATTATCTCGGCAAGCAGTCGCCTGATTTATGGAAATATCTTGATGCCTACCGCTATATCTTAATTTCCAAAGAGGACACAAAACAGTACCCTGAAAGCTTCTTCGATAAAGGGCGCTGTTTCCTTCCCGACGTGGGCTACAGACGCCTTGCAAAGAAAATCTTTCCTCCTGCGACTCCCGTTGAAGAGCAAGTCAGAACGATGGATACCATCGCGGCAGTTGCGGCATGGCGCCCCAGCATGGATGTCATTAATATTGATGATGACGTACTGATGGCATTACTCGACACCCCCTGTGAAAAAGTTCCTGCCGAAATACTTGGACGTCTCCCCTCCTGGAGTATCTATGTAACCATTCCTATGGGGGATTATTTTACTCTCGGAGACGCCCCTATCGCCGGATTCTTTGCCTACTACGGCGATCCTATTTACTGGCCGGCAACATCACAAGGAGCTGAACTGCACATCCTGCCTTGGACGTCGAAAGGGCCCCTTTGTGAAAGTGTAGCCCTCTGCCTTGATTCTGAAACGGTGGCTGACGCCTTGCTTGAGTCCATGCGTCGTAAACTTTCTCAGGAACAGTTCTCTACCCACATGGCTCAACCCGAAATACCCGAAGCTCACTCCGAGATGTCCAAACTTGCAGGCCGCTTTATTTCCGTTCTTCTGTATATCATTACCCAACATGAAGAACGCCTGAAAAATAATCCTAAAGAGGCCAAGCTCTGCATCCCCTCTCCTAAACGCACCAAAAATGGCTGGCGGCTATTTCAACCTGACAAGCCTAAACTTTGGAATCTGGGGCAAGAAATCGGAGAGCAGATTCGTGAAGGGAAAAAGAAAATCAGGCAACATTCCGGCACTCATGAAGGGCCTCGCCCTCACATTCGCCGTGCTCATTGGCACACCTACTGGACAGGTCGCCGAGTGTGGAAAGAGGGAGAAACACCAGTTC
Source organism: Mailhella sp. (assembly GCA_017408905.1). Lineage (GTDB taxonomy): Bacteria > Desulfobacterota > Desulfovibrionia > Desulfovibrionales > Desulfovibrionaceae > Mailhella. The sequence continues at coordinate 41,740 of JAFQTU010000030.1, forward strand.
CACAGACAGCAGAGGCCAAATGGCTACCCCCCATTCCTGTGGCTATGGTCGAAGATGAGTTACCAGAGCTTTAATTCTCTCCTAGTTCACCTCACGTTCCTACCTCGAGGCTCATCGGCAAACCTCTCTCACTTTCGACAAAATGAGCCCCATTTCTCCCATATTTAACAACATACTGCTGACAATTTTTCGACACGAAAAACTTAGACACGTCTAACCTTCCCCTAAAACACCAGAAGGCCGACACCGCACGGAATCTCGTTCCGGCGGCATCGGCCTTCTCATATGAGGGGGGGGGAAATCATTTCCCCCACGCTCTTTCTTCTTATTCAGCGGCCTTGGCGGCTTCGTAAGCGGCCACGACCTTATCGACCACGGGCTGGGGAGCTTCTTCGTAGTGGTCGAATTCCATGGTGAAGGTACCCTGGCCGCCGGTCATGGAGCGGAGGTCGGGGGCGTAGCGGAGCACTTCGCTCATGGGCACATAGACCTTGAGTTCGGTGAGGCCGCCCTGAGAGTCGGAACCGAGCACCTTGCCGCGGCGGGAGGAAAGGTCGCCGATAACGTCACCCATATATTCGTCCGGGATGGTCACGGTCATCTGCACCACGGGTTCCAGCAGAACGGTCTTGAGCTGGGCCATAGCGGCCTTGAAGGCAATGGAGCCAGCCATCTTGAAGGCCATTTCGGAGGAGTCCACGGTGTGGTAGGAACCGTCGTACACGCGAACCTTGAAGTCCACCACGGGGCAGCCGGCGAGGTAACCGCGGGCGGCGCTTTCCTGAATGCCCTTGTCGATGGCGGGGATGTACTGGCGGGGGATGACGCCGCCCACAATGCCGTCTTCGAACTGGTAGCCAGCGCCACGGGGCAGGCCTTCCATTTCGATCCAGCAGTCGCCGAACTGGCCGCGGCCGCCGGACTGCTTCTTATGACGGCCCTGCACCTGCACCTTGCCGCGCACGGTTTCGCGGTAGGGGATCTTGGGAGCCTTGAGTTCGATATCGACCTTGGAACGGCGGCGGGCCTTTTCCACGGAGATTTCGATATGGAGCTGGCCCATGCCGGAGATGAGCACGTCGCCGGTCTCTTCGTCGCGGCTGAGCTTGAGGGTCACGTCTTCGTCGAGGAGCTTCTGCACAGCGGCGAACACCTTGTCTTCGTCGCCCTTCTGCTTGGGAGCGAGGGCGAAGGAGATGAGCTGGGCGGGAAGTTCGGGAAGTTCGGCTTCGAAGGAGGACTTTTCTTCACCAAGGGTGTCGCCGGTGCGGGTGGACTTCAGCTTGGCAACGCCAACGATGGCGCCGGGGCCGAGGACGTCCTTGCAGGGAGTCTGGTTCTTGCCGTTCACGTAGATGAGGGAGCCGAGGCGTTCCATTTCGCCGGTGCGCATATTCTTCAGGGTGGAGTCGGAAGAAATGGTGCCGGAGAGCACGCGGACCATGTTCACCTGACCGGAGAAGGCGTCGTTCATGGAACGGAACACGAGGCAGGTGGCAGGGCCTTCAGGATCGGCGGCGAGTTCGGAAGCGTCCTTGCCGAGGACGGCGGGGCGGTCGGCAGGGGAAGGCATGAGGGCGTTGATCTCGTTGAGCAGGCGGCGGCCGCCGGTGTTGTTCACGGAGGAAGCCACGAGCACGGGCACGATTTCGCCGCTCACCACACCCTTGCGCAGGCCGAGGGCGATCTCTTCCTCAGTCAGCGTACCTTCTTCGAGGTAGCTGTTCATGAGGTCTTCGTCGGAAGAAGCGATGTTTTCCACGGAGGTGTCGCGGAGAAGGATGGCTTCGTCTTCGAGTTCGGCGGGGATGGGCATTTCGGTGGTAGCGCCGTTTTCGCCGAAGCGCAGAGCCTTGCCGGCGAACACGTCAACGAGGCCCACGAACTGCTCGTTCTCGAGGATGGGCAGGTAGAACACGACGGGGCGAACGCCGAGCTGCTGGGTGAGGCTGTTCAGGGCGCCGTCGAAGTCGGCACGTTCGCGGTCCATCTTAGTGACCACGGCGATAACGGGAAGGCCGGCGGCCTTCACGCTCTTCCACACGCGGCGCATCTGGGGGCGGACGCCGTCAACGGCATCGACCACGACGACGGCGCTGTCGGCAGCGGCGAGCAGCCAGTCGATATCGCCGGAGAAGTTGGCGTCGCCGGGGATGTCGATGAGGTTATGGTGGCAGTCGTTCCAGTCGAAGGAGGCGAAGCCGGGCTGGATGGAGCCGCGACGCTTGATTTCTTCAGGTTCGTAGTCCAGAGCGGCGGTGCCTTCTTCGATAGCACCGAGACGGTTGATGATACCGGCCTGGAAGAGAAGCATTTCGGCAAGAGAGGTCTTGCCGCAGCCGCCGGTGCCCACAAGGGCGTAGGTACGCTGTTTTTCCATGGACATACGAATCTCCACTTGAGTTGAATTTATGATAAGGTTCAGAGGAGGCCGGGCCTCCCCACTGGGTCAATGTCAATCCAACTCATTTCATAAGAAGCGCCGCCTGCCCCTGTCAAGCGCATCCGGAGATTTTCAGCGAGAAAAAAGAACATTTCCGCGCTGCAGGCATAAAAAGGTGACTTTGGCGGCATCTTCCATTACCATACCGCCTCAGCGCAGTGCGGGGGAACGCTTCTGCCTGCCAATAAACCCCATGGAGCCTCGTATGGATATTTCCGCCCCCCAGTTCGTTATCATAGGCGGCGGCCTTGCCGGCTGTGAATGTGCCCTTGCTCTGGCCCGTGCAGGCATCGCCAGCACCATCTATGAGCAGAAGCCCGAAGCCTTTTCGCCCGCGCACGTCAGCGAAGGCCTTGGCGAACTGGTATGCTCCAACTCCTTCCGCTCCAACGACGTGCAAGGGTCGGGCGTAGGCCTGCTCAAGCAGGAGATGCGCGAACTCGGCAGCGAGGTCATGGCCATTGCCGAAACCTGCTCCGTTCCCGCCGGCAAAGCCCTTGCCGTGGACCGCGAACTCTTCAGCCAGCGCCTCACGAAGCGCGTGGAAGACGAACCTCTCATCACGCTCGTACGCCGCCAGATCGCCAGCCTCGACGACCCTGCCCTCGAAGGAAAGACCGTCATCCTTGCGGCCGGGCCTCTGGTCTCCGAGAACCTTGCCGCGTCGCTGGCCGAAGCCATCTCGGGCGACGGCGGCCCCTCCCGCCTGTATTTCTACGACGCTATCGCGCCCATCGTGCGTGCCGACTCCGTGGATATGAGCATCGCCTTCCGGGGCTCCCGCTACGGCAACGACGCTCCCCCGCCCTACTCCGACGACGCGCCCATGCTCGACAAGCCTATGGAGACCATTACCGCGCCTTCCGAAGGCGACGGCGACTACCTCAACTGCCCCATGACCCGCGCCGAGTACGAGGCCTTCTACAAAGCCCTGCTCGAAGCGGAGCGCGTGCCTTCCCATGACTTCGAGAAGGAGATCCATTTCGAGGGCTGTATGCCCATCGAAGCCCTTGCCGACCGTGGCGAGCGCACCCTTACCTTCGGCCCGCTCAAGCCCGTGGGCTTCACCGACCCGCGCACGGGCCGCCGCCCCTACGCCCTGCTCCAGCTCCGCGCCGAAAACGCCGAACGCTCGTCCTTCAATCTGGTCGGATGCCAGACCAAGATGACCTACGGCGCGCAGGACAGGGTGTTCCGCCTTGTGCCCGGCCTTGCCAACGCCGAATTCCTGCGCTTCGGCAGTGTGCACCGCAACACCTACGTGAACGCGCCCGAATGCCTGAACCACGACCTTTCGCTCAAGGTCCGCCCCAGCGTGCACCTTGCCGGGCAGATCACCGGCGTGGAAGGCTACGTGGAATCCGCCGCCTGCGGACTGTGGCTCGGCCTGCTCCTCGCCGCGCGCGCCCAGGGCCGCGACCTGCCCCTGCCCCCGCAGACCACGGCCCTCGGCGCCCTTATGACGCACCTGCGCACCACGCCCGTCAAAAACTTCGTTCCGTCTAACATCCACTTCGGCCTCATGCCCGAACTCGAAGAGCGCACCAAGAAGAAGGCCCGCAAGGCCGAAATGTCCGACCGCGGCCGCGCCGACTTCGCCAAGTGGAAGGAAGAGGTGGGATTGTAGGATTATTTTTTGTGGGGGAGAGAACTTTTGTGGGGGAGAGAATCTCCCCCAACACCCCCATAATTCTGAGCGGCCCTCGCCGATGCCTGGCATCAGCGAGGGCCGCTCAGTTCATGCGAGTGAAGAAAATTCCTACGGCATTGAACAAGAAGGCCATCCTCTGAAACAAAGGATGGCCTTCTTGTTCAATGCGTTATAAGGAGTTGCGGGAAGGGCGCTTTTTGTCGCTGTCCCTCGGCCCTATCCCAGAAATTCCTTGACGCAGCGGCGGTACGCGGCAACGGGGTCGGCGGCCTGCGTGATGGGGCGGCCCACCACGATGAAGTCGGAGCCGAGTTCACGGGCGCGGGCCGGGGTGGTCACACGCACCTGATCGCCCACTTCGCCGTCGGCAAAGCGCACACCGGGGGTCACGGTAAGGAAGTTCTCGCCGCAGGTCTCGTGCACCTTGCCCGCTTCGAGGGGCGAGCAGACCACGCCGTCGAGCCCGGCCTTGGCGGCGCGGGAAGCGTAGTGCATGACCACTTCGTCCAGCGGGCGTTCGATGAGCAGGTCTTCACGCATACGCTCTTCGCTGGTGGAGGTGAGCTGGGTCACAGCGATGAGCAGGGGGCGCGTGCCGTCGGCACGGGTAAGGCCGGCCAGAGCGCCTTCCATCATGGCCACGGTTCCGGCGGCATGCAGGTTGCACATATCGACATCAAGGTTGGAGAGCACGGCCATAGCCTTCTTCACGGTATTCGGGATGTCGTGCAGTTTGAGGTCGAGGAAGATCTTGTGACCGCGCGCCTTGATCTCGCGCACGATGGAAGGGCCTTCGGCGTAGTAGAGTTCCATGCCGATCTTCACAAAGGGCTTTTCTTCGGTGAAGAGGTCGAGAAAATCCATGACTTCCTGCTTGCTGCTGAAGTCGAGGGCGACCATAACGTCTTTCTTGAGCTGGCTCATCAGTGAGCTCCTCCGATGATGTCGTTGAGGGATTCGATGCCGTACTGCTTCATGACGTCGGGCAGTTCAGCGATGATCTTGGGGCAGACCCACGGATCGACGAGGTTGGCCGCGCCTACCTGCACGGCGGTAGCACCCGCGAGCATCATTTCGATGACATCGCGCGCCGAGGACACGCCGCCCATGCCGATGATGGGGAGCTTCACGGCCTCGTACACCTGATAGACCATGCGCACGGCCACGGGGAAGATGGCACTGCCGGAGAAGCCGCCCATCTTGTTGGCGATGACGGGCTTACGGGTACGCAGGTCGATGCGCATACCGAGCAGGGTGTTGATGAGGCTGATACCGTCGGCCCCGGCATCGGCGCAGGCGCGCGCGATGGCCACGATGTCCGTCACGTTGGGGCTGAGTTTGATGTACACGGGCTTGGTGGTCACGGCCTTGACCGCCTTGGTCACGGAAGCCGCGCCCAGCGGATCGGTGCCGAAGCTCATGCAGCCGTTGTGCACGTTGGGGCAGCTCACGTTCACTTCTATGATGCCCACCTGCTCTTCCTTGTCGAGCATGGCGCAGGTCTCGGCGTATTCGTCCAGCGAGAAGCCGCCCACGTTGGCCACCACCTTCTTATGGAAGACCTTCTTGAGCTTGGGCAGTTCCTCGGAGATGACCTTTTCCACACCGGGGTTCTGCATGCCGATGGCGTTGATCATGCCGGAAGGCGTCTCTGCGATGCGCGGAGTGGGGTTGCCGAAGCGCGGGTTGCGCGTCGTACCCTTAAAGGAGAAAGAGCCGAGCACATTGATATCGTAGAGCTCGGCGAATTCGTAGCCGTAGCCGAACGTGCCGGAAGCCGGGATGATGGGATTGTCCAGCTCGAGGCCGGAGAGGGTCACTTTCAGATCTGCCATTCCAGCACCTCCTTCTGGAAGATGGGGCCGTCCTTGCACACGCGCTTGGCGCCTTCCTTGGTCATGATGGAACAGCCCATGCACGCACCGAAGCCGCAGCCCATGCGCTCTTCAAGGCTGTATTCGCCGCTCACGTCGCCGGTGGCCTTGTACAGGGCCTTGAGCATGGGAAGCGGGCCGCAGGTATAGACGAAGCTGATGTTTTCGGGCAGGGCATGGGTCACGAAGCCCTTTACGCCGAAGGAGCCGTCCACCGTGGTCACGGCCACGTCCGCGCCCAGCGCCTTGAACTCTTCCGCGTAGAAAATTTCTTCGGCCTTGTTGAAGCCGAGGATGACAACGGGCTTCTTTCCGGCTTCGATGAGCTTTTTGGCAAGGCCGTACAGCGGAGGCACGCCCACGCCGCCGCCCACGAGCACGGGGGATTCGCCAGACTTGGCCGGGTCGAAGCCGTTGCCGAGGCCGGTGAGCACGTCCAGCTCGTCGCCGGGAACGAGCTTCGTCATGGCGTCCGTCCCCTGACCCACCACCTTATAGATAATGGTGATGCTGGCCTCGTCGTAGTCGCAGACCGAGATGGGGCGGCGAAGATAGAAGCCGGGAAGCGCTATCTCGATGAACTGGCCCGGGGCCGTCATGGCCGACGTGTCGCCCGCAAGCACCATGCGCCACACGTCCTTCGTGAGCGCCTCGTTCGCGGTGATGGTATATATGCCCTGTTTCATACTTGCTCCAAGTGTAGGAAAATTTCATCTTGGAAAATCTGCCGATTTTCCGCTTAAAGGCTGGCTGACTTTCCAGTCAGCCGAAGAGTCCTTCGGGCATGGACCTGACCGGAGCACGCCTCGTGAGCCTTCGGCTCCCTCAGCGGCGCTCCGCTGTAACATTCAGACCGCGCCTCGCCCACCACAGATGCCGACTTCCAGTCGGCGTGGGGTCGGCGCTCAAACCGCCGCTTTGCGGCGGCGCCTCCGGCGGGGTTAAGGAAAGAGTGCTTCGGACAACGGACAGTGATTGCCCCTCTGTCCTAAAGCACCAAGGGCGTCAGGACTGCGGAAGTTTGTGGCTCCCGTTGGGCAACGCGCCTTGCTCGCCCCTCCATCCTAAAGCACCACGCTCGCCGGACTGCATCAGGGAGCTTTGAGACTAGCCCTTCCTGACAAATAAAAGTCTTGGGAGGATGGGAGAGGGTCCGGGAGAGGGAAGGAAGCCTTTCTTCAGAAAGGTTCCTTCCCTCTCCCGTAAAATCTCCTACTTCTCCTGCCATGCCACTTCGCCGCCGCAGAGCGTGAGCACGCACTGGGCGAAGAGGCGGTCGCCGTCGAAGGGGGTGTACTTGCCCTGCGAGAGGAACTGGGACGGGTCCACGGTCCATTCGCGGGAAAGGTCGAACACGGCGAGGTCGGCGGGCTGGCCTTCTTCCAGCGGAGAGCCGAGGCCGAAGCGCTGGCGCGGCCTTTCGGACATGAGCACCACGAGGTCTTCAAGGCTCATGCGGCCGGTCTTCACGAAATGGGTGTACATGACGGCGAAGGCCGTTTCGAGGCCCACCACGCCCATCGCGCTCTTTTCAAGGCCGCGTTCCTTGGTGTCGGCCTCGTGGGGGGCATGGTCGGTGGCGACCATGTCCACCGTGCCGTCGAGGATGCCTTCGATAAGGGCGGCGCGGTCGTCAGCGGAGCGCAGGGGCGGGTTCATCTTCCAGCGGCCATGTTCCTGCAGGTCGGCGTCGCAGTACACGAGGTAATGCGGGCCGGTCTCGCAGGTGATGTCCACGCCCTCGGCCTTGGCGCGGCGGATGATGTCCACGCTCTCCTTGGTGGAGATATGGCAGACGTGGTACTTCACGCCGGTCTCGCGGGCCAGTTCCACGTCGCGGGCTATCTGCCCCCATTCGCTCTCGGAGCAGATGCCCCGGTGGCCGTGGGCCTTGGCGTATTCGCCGTCGTGGATATAGCCGTGCTTGAGCAGGGAATTCACTTCGCAGTGGGCCGCGATGATCTTGCCGAGGCGCTTGGCTTCGGTCATGCCGGCGCGCATCATAGCGTCGTTCTGCACGCCGCGCCCGTCGTCGGAGAAGCCGGCCACGAAGGGGGCCATGTCTTCCATATCGGAAAGCTCCACGCCCTGCTCCTTCATGGTGATGGTCCCGTAGGGAACCACGCGAATCTTCGCCGTCTCGCGGATGGCCTTGAGCTGGACTTCAAGGTGTTCCAGCGTGTCGGGCGTGGGGTTCAGGTTGGGCATGGTGCACACCGTGGTGTAGCCGCCGTGGGCCGCCGCCGCAGAGCCGGTAGCGATATTTTCCTTCTGAAGGAAGCCGGGCTCGCGGAAGTGGACGTGCACGTCCACAAGGCCGGGCACGATGCAGAGGCCCTTCATGTCGAAGTCGGCAAGGCCTTCCTCGGCGGGGATGCCGGAAGCCATGCGCTCGATGACGCCGTTGCGGATGAGCAGGTCAAGCTCTTCAAAGCCGCCGGGGCGGTAAACAGAAGCATTCCTGAGTATGCAGTCCATGCGTTCTCCTTGTGGGAAAGCCCGGTGCAGAGGCCGGGCCGTCGTTTTACGCGATAGAGCGGAGCACGTCTTCGAGAGTCTCGGTAAAGGCTTCGAGGTCGGCTTCGGGGATATTGAGCGGGGGCAGGAGGCGGAGCGTCTTGCCGTAGGCGAGGTTCAGGATGAAGCCGCGCTCCATGAGCGTGCTCCACACCTTGCGGCACTTCTCGGGCTCGAGGGCCAGTTCCACGCCGATGATGAGGCCGAGGCCGCGCACGTCGCTGATAGTGCCGGGCAGGCGCTCGCCCAGTTCGCGGAAGCGGGCGCGGGCGCGTTCGCCCACTTCGGCCGCGCGTTCCACAAGGCGGTCGCGTTCCATGATCTCCAGCACTTTGAGGCCCACGGCAGTCACAAGGGCGCCGCCGCCGAAGGTGGTGGCATGGCTGCCGTAGTCGAAGCCCTGCGCCACTTCCTCGGTGGCATGGAGCGCGCCGAGGGGCAGGCCGTTGGCCATAGCCTTGGCACTGGTGAAGACATCGGGCTTGAGGCCGAAATTCTGGTAGCCCCACCACTTGCCGCTGCGACCCATGCCCGCCTGCACTTCGTCGCACATGAGCAGTACGCCCTTGTCGCGGCAGAGCTGGGTCACGCCGTCGGCGTATTCCTGCGAGATGGGGAACACACCGCCTTCGCCCTGGATGGACTCGAAGAGAACGGCGGCCGTGGTCGGCTTGATGGCGCGTTCGAGGGCGTCAAGGTCGCCCCACTTCACGCGGCCGAAGCCGGGCGTCTCGGGCTCGAAGCCTTCGGTATGCTTGCCCGTGGCGGCAAGGGTGGCGAGGGTGCGGCCGTGGAAGCAGTTCTCGAGTGTGATGACTTCCCACGCGTCGCGGCCCTTGACCGCGCGCTGGTAGCGGCGAGCCATCTTGATGGCGGCCTCGTTGCTCTCCGCGCCGGAATTGCAGAAGAACACGCGGGAGGCGTGGCTGGTGGAAAGGAGCTTTTCGGCGTAGTCGAGCTGTTCTTCCTGATAGAAGAGGTTGCTCACATGAACGAGCTTTCGGGCCTGTTCGGCCATGACTTCGGCAATTTCCTCATTGCCGTGGCCCACGCCGATGACGGCGATGCCGGAGAGCAGGTCAATATATTCCTTTCCGTCCACGTCCCAGAGGCGCGAGCCCTTGCCGCGCACGATGCTCAGGGGGTAGCGGGAATAGGTGCGGCACATCAGCGCCTGTTCGCGCTGTTTCAGTCTTTCGAAAGCTTCACTCATCGTTAAAAATCCTGTGTTTGAATACGCGGCGCAGCGTCTTTCGCCGCCGTCCTGCGGCCAGACGGGCACGCCTTCGCCCCCATCTGCGCACAGAACGATTTAACATATACTATTAATAAACCAGAGCCAAGTATGAACATAGCCGCATCGGGGATTGCTTTTTATGCCGGAGGGGATAAATTTTCGTGCATGACCAACGCATTCACTATCTTACGTCCCCTTGTCCTCGCGTCCGGCTCTCCGCGCCGCCGCGCTTTCCTTGAAGGCATGGGCATTCCCTTCGAGGTCCTGCCCGCCGACTGCCCCGAACCCCGCCCCCTCCCAGGCGAAGATCCGCGCGAATACACCAACCGCTGTGCCGAAGCCAAGGCCCGGCATGTGCTCGCCTCCCTTGCCCATCGCGGCGACAGCCCGGCCGTGCTCTCGGCCGACACCACCGTCATCATCCGTGACGAGCACGGTTCCGACATCCTCGGCAAGCCCCGCGACAAGGCCGAAGCCGTGGCCATGCTTTCGCGCCTTTCGGGCCGTACGCATCAGGTGGTCACAGCCTGCTGCCTCGCCATGGACGGCCATGTGGAACGCTTCGACGACGTGACCGACGTGACCTTCGCCGCGTGGCCGCGCCCGCTCATCGAAGCCTATGCCGACAGCGGCGACCCGCTGGACAAGGCCGGAGCCTACGGCATCCAGGAAGGCGGTGCCTTCATGGTGCAGAGCATACGCGGTTCGTGGTCCACGGTGGTAGGCCTTCCGCTGGATATCGTGCTGGAGCGCCTGCTGGCCGCCAAGGTGCTGAAACTGAACGAAAAACGCTGAGGGCCGCACGATGAAGGAAGAGATCATCCGCGCTATCGAACGAGTTTACGCCACTTCTCCGCTGGTCCACAGCATCACCAATTACGTGGTGATGAACGTTACGGCCAACGCCCTTCTCGCGGCCCACGCCTCGCCGCTCATGGCCCACGCGCCCGAGGAGCTGGACGACCTCACGGACATCGACTCCGCCCTCGTCCTCAATATCGGCACGCTGGACGCCCCGTGGCTGGAAAGCATGGAACTGGCCGGAAAGCTCATGCGCGCCAAGGGCAAACCCGTCGTGCTCGACCCCGTGGGAGCCGGAGCTTCGCGCCTGCGCACCGAAGCCTCCCTCCGCCTTCTGGACATGGTGCGCCCGCAGATCGTGCGCGGCAACGCTTCCGAGATCATGGCCCTCGCCGCCGAGATACGCAGGGCCGAACACCTGCCCTCCCCTGCGGATTCCCCCAGCACCAAGGGCGTGGACAGCCTGAACGACAGCCGCGAGGCCGTGGATTCCGCCCGCCTCCTTGCCGAACGCTTCGCCTGCGTGGTGAGCATCAGCGGCGAGCGGGACTTCATCACGGACGGGGAAAGGACGCTCATGGTAGAAGGCGGCTCTTCCCTCATGCCGCTGGTCACGGGCATGGGCTGTTCGGCCTCCGCCGTCACCGGTGCGTACGCCGCCTGCGCCGCCCCGCTCATTGCCGCGGCCGCCGCTATGGCGGTCTTCGCCTCGGCCGGGGCCAGAGCCGCCGAGAAGGCCTCCGGCCCGGGAAGCTTCCTGCCCCACTTCCTCGACGCGCTCTACACCGTGGATGCGCATGACGCCGCAGACAGGGTACGGGAATCCAGCATCTGACGCTTTCCGCACTGGAAAAATCCATCTTCCGCTTCTTGCAGTGCCATGACGGATCAGCTCTGAGCGTTTTTTCTGCATCTGTTTCTTTTATAGTAGCGAAGAAAAGGACACATCATAGTTCAGAAAAGCAGAAAAAGGCAAAGAAGCATCCGCGACAGCCTTCCTAAGGCAAAGGAAGAATGGCTGAACCTCTTCCGCCCCTCTACCGCAGGAGACAAAGAAAAAACAAAGGAAACAGTTTGTAAGAAAAAACTTGCCTATACTTCCTTTTTGTTCTATTCTGCACAAAGCATTAGGTATAGACCTTTGTTTGAAATTTTAAGGAGGTTTTTTATGAAAAAGCTCGCAGCTATCGCAGCCGCCGCAGCCGTTCTGGGCCTTGGTTCCAATGCTATGGCCGCCCAGTACGAACTGAAGATTCAGGCCGCTCAGGGCAGCTCCAGCATCTACACTCAGGTGCTCGAACGCCTTGGCGACCGTATCGAAAAGCTCTCTCAGGGCCAGATTTCCGTGGAAATCCTTCCTGAAGGCGCTGTGGTGAAGGCCGGCGGCATCCTCGATGCCGTGAACAAGGGCCTCATCAACGGCGGTCAGGCCTGGACCCACTACTGGTCCGGCAAGCACCCCGCTGGCGTTCTTTTCGCCGCCCCCACCGCCGGCCTCGGCATGGGCCTCGACCAGGACTCCGTGATGGCCTGGATCCTTGAAGGCGAAGGCGGCAAACTGCTCGATGAATACTATCAGCAGGTCCTCAAGATGGACATCAAGCCCTACCTCGCCATGCCCATGGGCCCCGAGCCCTTCGGCTGGTTCAAGCAGAGCTACAAGTCCCTTGACGAGATCCGCAAGGTCAAGTTCCGTTCGCCTCCCGGCGTGCCCGCCCTGTCCTTCCAGGAACTCGGCATGAAGACCGTGGCCATGCCCGGCCCCGACATCATCCCCGCCGCCCAGCGCGGTGTTATCGACGCCGCTGAATGGATCAGCCCCGCCGACGACGCCATTCTCGGTTTCCAAGAAATCTGGAAGCACTTCTATCTGCAGGGCCTGCATCAGGTTATCTCCATTGCTGATATCATCATCAACAAGACCTGGTACGACAGCCTTCCCCAGCATCTGCAGTACGTGATCGACGAATCCATGAAGGCCTGCGTGACCGACATGAAGTTCTACAACGTGTCCGCCAACTCCATGGCTCTGAAGAAGCTGGTGCAGGAACAGGGCGTTATCATCGAAGAAACTCCCACCGACTACGTTGCCGCCTACATGGCCGCCGCTAAGAAGGTGAACGACCGCTTCGCCAAGGATCCCTTCTACGCCAAGGTGTACAAGTCCCTTCAGGACTGGGCTCACCTCACCGTGCCTTACCAGAAGCGCTGCAACGGCATCTACTACAACATGGGTCAGGCCGCCATGGACGCCGGTGTGATCACCGACTACCAGAAGTAATCTGACTTAAAACCGGTTTCTCTGGAGGAGGAAGAAGGTTTCTTCCTCCTCCTTTTCCTTTCTTCCTGCGTGCAGAAACCGAGTGCCGCACCCACGAAAGGAAGCCTGCCTTAACTCCTCAAGGAGTGGATTCAATGGAACACAACGAAGCTCTTGAACGCGCAATGGCAACGGTTCCCGCCTCTGCCCTGCGCACCATCAATGCGCTTGACGGCCTGAGCGTATTCACGGGCAAAGCCGTTTCGTGGCTTTACATCCCGATGGTGGCCGCTCTCGTCTTCGAAGTGGTGATGCGCTACGCCTTCCATGCCCCGACCATCTGGTCCATGGACGTGGCCGTTACCCTTTACGCCATCAACTTCATGATCAGCTCTCCCTACTGCCTGCAGTCGGGCGGCCATATCCGCATGGACTTCTTCTACAACAACTGGTCTGTGCGCCGTAAGGCCACTATGGACCTGATCATGTACATCCTTTTCTATTTCCCTGTCCACGTCGTGTTCCTGTACGTGGGCTTTGAATTCTTCTGGGAATCCTTCACTACCGGCGAACGCTCCATCATGAGCCCGTGGATGCCCCTGCTGTGGCCCATGAAGATCGCCATCCCGATCAGCCTTGTCATCATGCTGACGCAGGGCGTTTCCGAAGTCATCAAGTGCTGGTTCCGCAGAAAGACCGGCGAAAACCTCTGGAGCACCGAAGAAGTTCTTGAGGATGAAACTACTCAGGTTGCGGGGAACTGATTATGGAAATATCCTATAACGAACTTCTCGGCCTGATTTCCCTCGGTGCTATGTTCCTGCTGTTCTGCACCGGCTTCCCCATTTCCTTCATCATGATCTTCAGCGGCCTGCTGTTCGGCTACCTCGGCTTCGGCAAAGTGGTGTTCATGCTGCTTACCCTGCAGTTCGACCAGCTTATGACCGACTCCGTGATGGGCGCTATCCCGCCGTTCCTCCTCATGGGCTACCTATTGGAGAACGCAGGCCTGATGGACAGGCTGTTCCGCTCCATCCAGATGCTGCTCTGCCGCCTGCCCGGCTCCCTGTACGCCGCCGTCATCGGTACCGGCACCATCTTCGCCGCGGCCACCGGCATCGTGGGTTCTTCCGTGAACCTGCTCTGCGTCATGGCTGAACCCGGCATGCGCCGCTCCGGCTACAACGTGCGCATGGGCGCTGGTGCCATCGCCGCCGCCGGTACTCTGGGCATCCTCATTCCCCCGAGCGTCATGCTCGTGGTCATGGGCCCCATCATGGGCGTGCCGATCACCGACCTGTTTGCCGCGGCCATCATCCCCGGCCTGCTGCTCGCCGGCATCTACATCGCCTATTCCCTCATCCGCTGCGCCATCCAGCCTGAAATGGGCCCGCCCCTTCCCCGTGATATGTGGCCCACCAGCATCGGTGCCGCCCTGTGGGACATGGTGGTCGGCGTTCTGCCCCTGATGATCCTCATCTTCTCCACGCTGGGCTGCATCCTCATGGGTATCGCCACGCCTACCGAAGCGGCCTCCTGCGGCGCTCTCGGTTCCCTGCTTCTGGTCATCGGCTACCGCCGCTTCACCTGGACAGGCCTGAAGGAAGCCCTGTTCAAGACCACCAAGCTCGGCGCCATGATCCTTATCATGATCGCGTCCTGCAACTTCTTCGGTGCGGTGTTCTCCCGCCTTGGCAGTGCGGCCTGGCTGTCCCGCTTCCTGCTGTCCATGGACATTCCTCCCATGGCCATGCTGGCCCTCATCATGATCATCATCTTCTTCCTTGGCTGGGCCATGGAATGGATCCCGATCGTGCTGATCTTCCTGCCGCTCATGCTTCCCACCATCGAAGCCATGCAGTTCGACAAGCTGTGGTTCTGCCTCGTCATCGCCGTGACCCTGCAGACCTCGTGGCTGTCGCCGCCTGTGGCCTTGTCGGCGTACTTCATCAAGGGCTCCATCCCTCACTGGAAGCTCATCGACATCTACAAGGGTATGTTCCAGTATATCGGCTGTCAGGTCGTGGGCATCATCCTCATCATCGCCTTCCCGGCTATCGTGACCTGGCTCCCCATGTACATGAAGCAATAGCGCTGAACTGCCCGCCTTTCTCTGAAAGAGCGGCCTGAAGAAACAAGCCCCGCTGGAGGACATCCTCTGGCGGGGCTTTTCGCATGGCTTGCGGCTCTGTTTTTCGAAGGAAGCGCCATGCCTCACATGGGCTTCGGCTTGAAGAAATCCGGCGGGGGCGTACATTCCGGGTCGCCCTTCTGGCAGTCGTTGTCTTCGGCGCGGAGCGTGAGGAAGAGAAGCGCGGCCGCCACCACGAAGCCCATGAAGTCCGAGAAGGGGATGCTCCACCACACGCCGTCCAGCCCCCAGAACAGGGGGAAGACGAGCAGGGCCGGAACAAGGCATATCATCTGGCGTGTGGTGGACATGAGGCTGGCCAGCTTGGCCATGCCGATGGCCTGGAAATACGTGCCGGTGATGATGCCGGGGCCGACGAAGATGAACATACTGCCGCTTATCATCATGGCGCGGGTGGTTATCTCCACAAGCGGCTCATGGTCGGTGAACATGAGCACCATGAACCTCGGGCAGAGCAGGAAGCACAGCATACCCGCAAGGGCTATGCTCGTACCGGCCGCCATGCCGTACCACAGGGCCTTGCGCACGCGCACCTTGTCCCTTGCGCCGAAATTGAAGCCGATGATGGGCTGCATGCCCTGACCAAGGCCGATGAGCCCCAGCGCGAAGAGCATGAGCAGGCGGTTCACGATGCCGAAAGCGCCGATGGCAAGGTCGCCCCCGTTCTCCATGAGGGCCCGGTTGATAAGGATGACCACGATGCAGGCGCAGAAGTTGATGAGGAAGGGGGCCATGCCGATGGCCACGATGTCCTTCACGCAGGAAGAGGCAAGCCGCCAGATGCCGCGCCGGAAGCGCACCAGCGTGCCCGGCCTCAGGAAATGCACGATGAGCCATACCAGCGAGATGAGCTGGCCCGAAACCACCGCCAGCGCCGCGCCTTCCATGCCCCAGCCCCATTCGTAGATGAACAGCGGCGAGAACACCACGATGCCGAGCGTGGTCATAAGGGCCGTCGTCATGGCGGTTTTCGGGTAGCCCGTGGCGCGGGTGAAGAAATTCAGCCCGATCATGATGAAGACGATGGGCGAGGTCACGAGCAGGGGGAACATGTATTCCCGGGCGTAATCCAGCGTTTCCCCGCTCGCCCCGAAGAAGATGAGCATGGGGTCGAGCACGGCCCAGAAGGCGAAGCTGAACACCACGCTCACGATGATTTCAAGAAGCACGGAATGGCCGAGGATGCGGTGCGCCTTGGCAATGTCCTTCTTGCCAAGCTCGATGGAGCACAGGGTCGCACAGCCTACGGCGATGAGCTGGCTGAAGGCGACGAGCAGGTTGATGACCGGGAAGGTGACGGCCATTGCGGCCAGTGCCAGCGGCCCTACGCCATGCCCGATGTAGATGCTGGATATGATCTGGTTCAGCGCCACGATGACCATGCCCAGTATGGCAGGGATGGAAAAGGAGATGAGAAGGCGGCCTATGCTCTTCGTTCCCATCACGTTGGCTTTGGCGGCATTGTCCATACTTGTCCCCCGGGCGGCCTGTCTGCCGCTATTCCCCGGAAATATAGCGCGGGCACTGGATTTTTTCAACGCAGGGAACGCAGGGCCGAGGCCGGAAAATGGCAGTCCCGCCTTACACGGAACGCCGCGCTCCCTACGGAAAAGCCTCTTTGACGGGCAGGAGGAAAAACGGTACATTGCCCGGTGAAACAATTTGAAAGACTCCCGCACCTTGCATGGCTTGCGCGGCCTGCCTTTCGAGCATATCAGAAGACGGGACATCACGCCGCACCCTTGCGGCTCAAGGCCGGAAACGGCACATATCGGAGCATCCATGGACTACAGCATCATTTCCCTTTTCACCAGCGCCACCCTGGTGGCCAAGGTGGTCATGGCCATCCTCGTCGCCATGTCCGTCCTGAGCTGGACCGTCATCATCGGCAAGTTCTTCTCCCTCGGCGCGGCCGAACGCAAGGCCGCTTCCGGCCTCGCCCGCTTCAACGAAGCCCCCGACCTGCGCCAGGCCCTGCAGAGCCTCGGTTCCGACCCTTCCTCCCCGCTCTATGCCGTGGCCCAGCATGGCGTGCGCGAGTTCAACAACGGCAAGGAAGCCGGTGTGAGCGAAAGCGTGGTGGTGGAAACCGTGCGCCGCGCCCTCAATCAGGGCGTGGGTCAGGAACTGGACCGTATGCATAAGAGTCTGTCCCTGCTTGCCACTGCCGCCAACACGGCCCCCTTCATCGGCCTCTTCGGCACGGTGTGGGGCATCATGACCTCGTTCCACGCCATCGGCCAGATGAAGTCCGCCTCCCTCGCCACGGTTGCCCCCGGCATCTCCGAAGCGCTCATCGCCACTGCCGTCGGCCTTGCCGTGGCCGTGCCTGCCACCATCGCCTACAATATGTTCCTCGGCAAGCTCGACAGCATCGAGACCCGCCTCATCAACTTCGCAGGCGTCTTCCTCAACCGCGTCCAGCGCGAAGTCAACGCCCATCGCCGCGGCGACAAGTAGGTCCGCCAATGGCCAGAAAGAAAGGTTTCGTTTCCGAGATCAACGTAACGCCCTTCGTGGACGTTATGATGGTTCTGCTCATCATCTTCATGGTAACGGCCCCCATGATGGATTCCGGCCTCGACGTGGATCTGCCGCAGGCCAAGCAGGTGGACAACCTGCCCACCGACGCCGAACATCTGGTGCTCACCGTGCGTGAAGACGGCGCCCTCTTCCTCGACACGTATCAGGTCCAGCTCGACGAGCTGGAAACCCGCCTGTCCATGCTGGTCAAGGACAAGGGCCGCGCCCTCTTCCTGCAGGCCGACAAGGCCGTGCCCTACGGCATCGTGGTGGATGTGATGGGCCGCATCAAGGCCGCCGGCATCGAAAGGCTCGGCGTCATCGCCATGCCCGCTGTGGACAGCGCCAAGAACGCCAAGAAATGATACGGCTGATGCCATGCGAAGCGTAAGTTTCATACTCTCCATCCTGCTCCATATCGGTGCGCTGGCCTTCATCCTCTATGTGCCCATGCAGCCGGCCATAGACCTTACGAAGCCCGTGTATCAGGTGAGCCTTGTGATGGGTGCTCCCGGCGGCGAGAACCTGCCTTCTCCCGTGCTGGGCCATCGCCCGCCCACGGCGGAACAGCAGGTGCATTCCGTGGAAGCGCCCAAGCCGGATGCCAAGCCTCTGGCCGCGCCCGACGCACCCGAGGTCATCAGGCCCGAAGCACTGGAAGCCAAGGCCAGGCCCGAACCGGAAACGCCCGCGCCCAAGCCTGAGCCGGAAGCCAAGAACGAGCCCAAGCCCGAACCTAAACCCGAGCCGAAGCCGGAAAAAAAGCCTGACCCCGTGCTTGCCCCCAAGGTTCCCGAACCCAAGCCGGAAGAAAAGAAGAAAGAGCCTGAGCCGGAAAAGAAGCCCGAGCCGAAGCCGGAGCCCAAACCGGAACCCAAGCCTGAGCCGAAGAAAGCTGATCCCAAGCCTGAACCCAAACCCGAGAAAAAGCCCGAGCCCAAGAAGGCCGAACCGAAAAAGCCCGCCAAGCCTGCCAAGAAGCAGAACGACGTGCTGGCCGCGGCCCTTGCCGATGCCCGCAGGCAGACGCGCTCTTCTGCGGCCAAGGCCCTTGCCGACCTTGAGAAGATGCAGCGCCAGCAGGGCGTGGGCGGCGGTGGCGGCGATGGCGACGGCCCGGGCGGCGGCGGTATCTACGACGTGTACGTGGCGCAGGTCATCCTTGCGGTACAGCCCAACTGGAGCATGCCCGTCTATTCCCGCTCCAACATGGTGGTGCAGGTGCGCATCAAGCTCGACCCGCACGGAAAGGTGCTGGACTGCAAGGTGGAAAAAAGCTCCGGCAGGCCGGAATTCGACGCTTCGGCTGTGAACGCCGTGGTGCGTACCGGCAACCTTCCCGCACCGCCTACGCCTGCCCAGCAGGATCTTATCATCAGCTTCAATTCCCTTCAGATGATGGGCCGCTAATCCGACTTCATGGGTCGCCTTGCGGCCCATTTCCCTACCTACCGTTCCAGCAGAGAGGCCGAACATGAACCCTTGCCGCCTTTTCCTCATGCTCCTCCTTGCGGGTATGCTTGCCCTTTCCCCTGCCCTGTCCAGCGCCGCCCCCGACACAGCGCCCGGCGCTTCCGCACCATCAGCCGGTAGCCAGCCGACGGAAGAGGCCGACGAGGAAGCCAAAGCCGTTCAGGAGGCGTGGGAAGCCCTCCTTGCCACGCATAAGACCCAGCTCGACAGCATTTCCCAGCGCGGCCAGAAACTCCGCGCCGAGCTTAAGGAACTGGACGCCGCAACACAGGCCCCTCTGGCCGCGCTGGAGCAGGAATTCCAGCGCCTGATCGCCCTTTCCCGGGTGAACAGCAGTATGCCTTCCGACCTCACCGTGCTTGCCGAACGCATCAAGCGCGTCCGTGAACGGGCCGAAAACCTTGCCGCCCCCCTGCGTTCCGCCATCGAGGAGCTGGAACAGGAAAAGCAGGCCCTTGAGCTTCTGGAAAACTCCCTCTCCGGGCAGAAGAACGAATCCACGGCCTCCCTGCTCAGGCAGATACGGCAGTCCAAGAACAGGACCATAGAACTCAAGCAGTACTATACCCTTGCCCTCCGCCCCATAGACGAACTTACCAGCGACATCCAGGCCCGGCTCGACATCCTCGTGAAGCAGATGCCCGAGCTGTGGAACAGCTACTATTTCCAGTCCTCGGGCCATGTCTATGACGTGGTGGCGTGGAAGAGGGAATTCCGCAACCTCGATTCCCTGCGCGAGCTCTTCGCGCTCCGCCTCAGCACGGAAATCCCCAACAATCTGAAATCGCTGGCTATCCTCTTCGTCCATGCCAGCCTTGTCCTGGGCGTGCTCTTCCTTCTGGCAACGGCCCTGCGCCGTGTGGTGGACGACAAGATGCCCCCCAGTATGTTCCGCGGCCTCGAACGCACCCTCAGGAACAGCGGCATCTGGATAGCGCTGGGGCTGGCCCTGCACATCGCCTCGTGGAGCGACGGCAAGCTCTATCAGATGATCGCCACGCTGGGCGTCATGTGCCAGTGCTGGGGGCAGATGCTCCTTGCCTGGGACCTCTACGACTTCGAGAACGTGGACAAGCCGAAGCTCTCGCCGCTCTGGCCCATGTTCCCCTCCCTGCTCGCCGGTATGGTGCTCCTGAACTTCGATCCCTTCCCGCTCTTCATCGGCGTGGTGTGGGTAGCAGTCCAGATTTTCGACCTGTGGAAGACGCGCCGCCGCCCCCTGCCGGAAGAGCGTCTGCCCAATATCATCATGCGCCTGCATATGGTGCAGCTCTGGGTCACTCTGCTCATCAGCATTGCCGGTTTCGCCCGCCTCGCCATCCTCATCAGCATGATTTGCACGTCCCTTGCCGTGACCGTCATGCTCTGCGTGGCTATCATCAAGGTCGAAAACCGCATCGAGTCCTACCTGCCCAAGGAAGGTTCGCGCGCGGTCATCGCCAGCCTCGTCATGGCGCTGGCCATGCCGCTCATACTCATGCTGGCGGCCCTCGCCTCCCTGCTGTGGATACTGGCCTATCCCGGCGGCTACTTCCTCATCCAGCATCTGGCCACTCTGGGCTTCAGCATCGGCAGCTTCTCGCTGAACGCCATGCAGGTCTTCAGCGTGTTCATCGCCTTCTATCTCACCCGCACCCTGCTCATCGTGGGCAATACGCTCATGGCCGGGATGCAGAGCCAGATAGCGCGCATCTCCGTTTCTCTGCTGGCCCCCATCCAGATCATCTACAAGTGCGTGCTGTGGGGCATCTTCGCCCTCTACGCGCTCAACGCACTGGGCTTCAACATCTCCAGCCTCTCCATGATTGCAGGCGGCCTTTCCGTGGGTATCGGTCTCGGCCTTCAGAACATGGTGCAGAACTTCACCAGCGGCCTTTCCGTCATCTTCGGGCAGACCATCCGTGAAGGCGACGTTGTGGAAGTGGGCGGCGTGACCGGCGTGGTGAAGAAGATCAATATCCGCAACACCATGCTCCAGACCTTCGACAACGCCATCATCTTCATCCCCAATTCCAGCTTCCTCGGCGGCACGTTCACCAACTGGACGCATAATGACCAGAAGGCCCGCCAGCAGATAGCCGTGGGCGTGGCCTACGGTTCGGACGTGGAGCTGTGCAAAAAGCTCATGCTGGATATCGCCAAGGCCCACCCGCAGGTGCTGTTCCGCCCCGAACCTGCCGTGCTGTTCATGAACTTCGGCGCAAGCTCGCTCGACCTCGTCCTGCGCTTCTGGACGCTCTACGACAACGGCGTGAGCGTTTCGTCCGACATACGCATGAAGATCAATCAGG
This sequence comes from Mailhella sp., assembly GCA_017408905.1. Classification (GTDB taxonomy): domain Bacteria; phylum Desulfobacterota; class Desulfovibrionia; order Desulfovibrionales; family Desulfovibrionaceae; genus Mailhella. The sequence continues at coordinate 62,962 of JAFQTU010000030.1, forward strand.
TCTTCGCGGCCAACGGCATCGAGATATCCTTCCCGCAGATGGACCTGCACCTCAGGAGCGGCGATTTTGCCGCCCTTGCAGGCCAGCTCTCGCCCAAGCCGGAAGAACCCGCCGACAAGGCCTGACGCACAACGAAAAAAGCCCCCGCAAGGGGGCTTCTTCGTTCCACGCAAGACCGCTAGAAATAGCGCACGGGGCTGGCCAGCTCGTCCAGAAGGGCCAGCACGCTCCACGCCGTCATGGTGCTGGAGCGCGGGTTCTCCGGGTCAGGGAGAGAGGCGAACTCCATTTCGGCCCGCACACCGAAGCCCTGAACATGGATGCGATGCGTGTTCTCCACGAGGGCCGGATCGCTGGCGATGGTCACCCGTGTGCGCCCCATGCCCGCCGAAGCGGAAGCCGCGGCCACGGCCACGTTCACGTTCTTGGGGAAGCCCGCTATGGCTTCGGCCGCCGTACCGGCGAACACTTCCACGCGGCGGTCGGCAGGGAGCTCCTTCCCTCCAAGGAAGGGCGCGCCGTTGAGCGAGGACGGAGCCTTGAAATTGTCCACCCGGGCTTTCAGTTCCTGCCCGGGGAGCGCCTTCTGCCCGCGCCGGGCGAGCTGTCGTTCACGGAAGGCCAGCGTGCGCATGAGGTCGAAGCCGCCGATAGCTCCGGAGGCGATGTGGAGCACGCTCCCGCCCTGCTCCGCCGCCTTGCGCAGGCGGAGGGCAAAGGCCTCGTCGGCCAGAATGCCGCCGGAAAGCAGGATGAGCGAAGCGCCGGAACGCAGTATGGCCTCGGCATACTGGCGGGCCGCCTCGCAGCCTGCGGCTTCCACCACCACGTCGGGCCGGGCGGCGAGCATGTCTTCCGCACTGGTGAAGGCTTCACAGTCGAAGCGCCCGGCCAGCGCCTGCGCCTTTTCCGGCGTACGGGCATAGACCCCGGCCAGCTTCCATGTTTCCAGAAGATCCAAAGCCACGCCCTCGGCTACCAGAGAGCCAAGAGCGCCGCATCCGAGAACGGCAACGGTCTTTCTTTCCATAGATATCTCCCTCAGCGCAGGATAAGGCCTGTCCGCCAGCAGGGCAAGCCCCTTGAGTTCGGCCCTGTCTGCCGCTATAAGGGGCGCACGGAGGCCGTATGAAATACACCGAACTCGACACCCCTTCCCTGCTCATCGACCGCAGTATCCTTGAAAGCAACCTGCGCTTCATGCAGGACTACGCCAACGCGCAAGGCGTGGCCCTGCGCCCGCATACCAAGACCCACAAAATGCCCGCCATCGCACTGATGCAGACGGAAATGGGCGCGGCAGGCATTGCCGTCGCCAAGATAGGCGAGGCAGAAGTCATGGCCGAACACGGCCTGCGCGACATCCTCATCGCCAACGAGATCGTGGGCGAAGGCAAACTGCGCCGCATCCGCGCCCTTGCCGAACAGGGCATCGACATCGTTTTCGGCGTGGACTGCCCGGAACAGGTGGAAGCCGCGCAGAAGGTCTTTGCCGGGGCCTCCATCCCGGCGCAGGTCTCCATCGAGATCGAAGTGGGCGAGGAGCGCTCGGGCATCATCGAGGAAGCGGACTTCCACACCCTTCTGGACAGCATCGCCGCCTGCCCGGACGTGCGCCTGCGCGGCCTCTTCTCGCATGACGGCAACAGCTATACCGCGCCGGACATCGCGGCCTGCCACGCCATCGCCAGGGCGGCCATGAAGCGCACCGTGCACTTCGCCCGCCTTGCGGAAGAGCGCGGCATGAAGCCCGAAACGGTGAGCTTCGGCTCTACGCCCTCGCTGATGCACGGCCTGACCATAGTGCCGGGCATCACCGAACTGCGCCCGGGAACGTATGTTTTCATGGACGCCTCGCAGGCCAATGTCATCGGCACGCAGGAACGATGCGCCGCCACCGTGCTCGCCACCGTGATGAGCCGCCCCACGGCGGAGCGCGTCATCCTCGACGTGGGGGCCAAGGGCCTGACCATGCAGGAACGCACGCAGGGCATCTGTTCCGCTCCGGGCAAGGGCCTCATCAGGGAGTGGCCCGGCGTGAGCATCAGCGACGTGTACGACGAGCACGCCATCGTGTACAGCCGCGAATTCCGCGAAGGCACGCGCATAGGCGACAAGGTGCGTATCATCCCCGTGCATATCTGCCCGGTATGCAATCTCTACGACAAGGCCTACCTGCTGGACGACGACGAGGTGACGGCCGAACTGGACGTGGCCTGCCGGGGCAGACTGCGCTGAAAAAAAACTCCCGGCCTTGCGGCTGGGAGCTTCCATACTCTCGAAGGGGCGGCGCCTGCCGCCCTTTTTTTGCGTCGGACCACGGTTACGGGGCCGCTATCCCCCTGGCGTAGGACACGATGCCGTTGGCTATGCCCTGCGCCATCTGCTGGCGGTACTTCTGATTCTTGAGCCGGCTGGCCTCAGCCCTGTTGGAACAGTAGCCTATTTCCACAAGCACGCTGGGCATGCTCGAACCGACGAGCACGAAGAAGGGCGCGCCCTTCACACCGCCGTTCTGCACCTTGTAGCCCTGCCTTTGCAGATGCTTGAGCGTACTGCCCTGAATATGGTCGGCAAGGCGGCGCGATTCAGCCGTGCGCGCGCCGCGCAGTATTTCCGTAAGCACGTTGTCCATGTCGCCAAGGCGGCCGCTGTTGGCGTTTTCGATGGCCGCAAGGCGGCTGGCCGAACTGGTACGGGCGAAGTCGAGGATATAGGTCTCGAAGCCGGAAGCCTTGGGGTTCTCGCAGGCATTGACGTGTATGGACACGAAAAGGTCGCCCTTGGAACGCTTGCCAAGGCGCACCCGTTCGCCCAGCGAGAGCCATTTGTTGCGGTCGCGCGTGTATTTCACGGTATAGCCGCGCTTGGTGAGGATATCGCCAAGGCGCTTGGCCACGTCGAGGTTCACGTCCTTCTCGACCACGCCATGATGCATGGCTCCGGGGTCGCGCCCGCCATGCCCGGCGTCGATGACCACGGTACGCACGGCAAGGCCAAGCTGGGCCGCAAGGTTCTGCGCGATGGGCTTGCCCGTGGGGGCAGGGGCCCGCACCTGCTTCACGTTCTTCTTCGGGGCGGCTTTTCCGCTTTCGGCCTTCTTGGGGGCAGGCTTGGCAGGAACAGTTTTTTTCGGAGCAGTTGTCTTCGGCTCAGGCTTTTTCGCCGCTTCCTTCTTGGGCGAAGCCTTGCGCGCATCCGGCTTCTGTGCCGCGCCTTTCTTCGGGGCGGCCATTGCCTCCTTGGCAACGCTTATCTTCTTAAGGTAGGCCGATGCGGCCCGGGCGTGGTCGGATTTCGGATACTGCCGCCTGATGCGGTCCAGATTGACGCGAGCCTTGGCTGGGGAGCGCAGAAGCTCGTCATACACCAGCGCGGCACGGAAAAGTGCGTCGTCGGCAAGGGCGCTGTTAGGGTAGGCGCGCACCGTCTGTTCATAGGTGGCAACGGCACGGCGGGCATCGGCCGCAGTTCGCGTCACACGGGCGCGGCCTTCCAGCGCCACGCCGCTCCTGTAAAGCGCCGCCACGCGGAGCCGCCACTTCGGGTTCTTATCGTAGGCCTTGCGGAAGGTATTGGCGCAGGCCTGCCATTCCGCCGCGCTGTGCTTCCCATGATGCAGGCGCGCAAGCTGGGCCTTGGCCCTTTCGTAGTCCGGCGGATTAGAGGCCATAGACGTCACAGGCGCACAGAACAGGAGCGCCACGACGAAGCAGAGCAGAACAGGGAAAAAACGGCGGAACATACGGAAAAGATACCAGAAGTTTTGCCTATTGTCCTGTACGGACTGCCTCCTGTCAATGGAAAAAAGATTTCTGTAACAAATCGTCATCGAAAAAAGAAAAAATTTTGCGCCAAGCCTGATTTTTCTGTTGACAGTTCTGCCGTTCTTCTATACAAACGCTTTCGTTCCACCACGCGGGAGTAACTCAGTGGTAGAGTGCAACCTTGCCAAGGTTGAAGTCGCGGGTTCAAATCCCGTCTCCCGCTCCAGATATATGGGCCCATGTTCCTGCATGGGCTTTTCTGTTCTCTTCAATTTCCGGGCTTCATAAAGAACGGGCCTGCGAATTTGAAGTCGCCATATAGCTAGAAGGCCCGCTTCTCACTTCGAGAGGCGGGCTTTCTGCGTTATGGAACAGACTCCATACTGAACTTTCTGCTTCTACTTCCCTCACAGATCCATTTCCAGAAAACCCACCGTGAAGGGAAGGTGTTCGAATCTCTTCGTTCCTGTCGGCCTGAAACCGTGCCCCACGTACCAGGCCTTAAGACGGCTATTCTCTTCCATAATACCGACAAGCAGTTTTGCCGCCCCAGCGTTCACAGCCTCAGTTCTAACGCGACTGAGCAGGTGCGCCCCATATCCTCTGTGCCGATACGCCGGGTGCACGGCCAGCTTTTCCAGCGAGAACGCATCCGCCCCCTTTTTCACCAGCTGTGCAAAGCCTGCCAGTTCCCCATGACAAAAGAGGCCGAACATACGCGCCCCTTTCTCCCAGTCGGCCTTCAGACGTGTCGCGTCGATAAAGGCTCCGTTGCTGGGGCAGTTCTGCGGAGTCAGACCGAATTCCGCGGCAACAGTACCGAAGCTGTTGCGAATGAGTTCCGCACAGCATTCCATCTCCGACAGTTCTATCTCTCTGATAAAAGGCATCATGACGCTCCAAAGCATCGCAGAAGGCCCCCTCCGTTTCCGAAGGGGGCCTTCATCAGTGATTCAGCGCGGCAAGATTACTTAGCGGGAGTCATCTTGAAGCGATAGATTTCGTGGATTTCCTTGTCGTAGCCGGGGTACATGCCCTTACCCATGCCGAGGACGATGCGGGCGCCGCGGTTCATGTGGACAAGGAGGTCGCCGGTGGCGGGATCGACGCAGAGGCCTTCGATTTCACCCTGCTTCAGAGCTTCGGTGAAGGTCTTTTCGAGGATCACAGGAGCGTTGGTGGCAGAGGAAATGTCGATGCGGTACATATGGTCGGGTTCGTTGTCGTCGGCGGTACCGTCGTCGGCGGTCATCAGGATGGAACCGTCATAGTAGTAGATGCCCTGGATCCACTGGGGAACAGGCTGCATATGCACCTTGCGGAGGTACTTGCCGTCGAGGTCGTATTCATACAGATGGCGGCCGGATTCTTCGCCCACCCAGGAGCACATCCACACAGTGCCCTTCACAGGGTCAACGGTGATGCCGGAAGCTTCGACCTGGCCGGAAGCTTCGTTGAAGGGGAAGGTGCGCACGAATTCGAGGGTGTCGGCATCGTACACGGAAACCTGAATGTCCTTGCCCACGCCGTCCATGAAGTTTTCAACGCAGCAGTAGATTTCGCCGTTGTAGATGTCGATGTCGCCGAAGTGGTTCACAGGCTTGGAGAAGCCCTTTTCGAAAGGCTTCATGTTCTTCTTGACCAGCTTGCCGGTCTTCATGTCGTACTTGTACAGAGCCTTGGAGCAGCTGATGTACATATACTTGCCGTCGCTGCACACGCCCTGACGGCCTTCGACCTTCATAACGTCGGTGAGCTCATAGGTCCACTTGGGGGACATATCGGGTTCGGGAAGAGCATAGGCCTGAGCGGAAAGGCCAAGCATCATAACAGCGGCAGCAGCGGAAGCGAAGAATTTCTTCATACAACACTCTCCTCAGAGTTGTACTGGTGAGTTCCCGGAATTGGGCAACTCTATTTGCAGGCTATGTTATACTTCCGCGCCGTACAATTCAATGCCTTTTCCGCTTCTTTCGTGCATCTTTTTAGAATTTTACCCGCAACATACCGTTTTCAATATCATAATTATTTATAAAAAAAACAGTATCAGCCTTCCGCAACCGCCCTCTCTGCGCGGATGACGACTTCCATGCCCTCGGCAATGGAGCGCGTGACCATGCAGCCTTTCACCACGGCCAGGCATTCTTCCAGCACCTCGGCATCCTCGTCGTCCACCTCCGCCTTCACGTCCAGTTCGATGCAGTCGAGCCACGAAAGGTCCTTCTTCTGCACGCGAACCACGCGGGCTGAACCAACGATGCGGTGCTTCTCCACGCCGCGCGCCAGAAGCGCCGTGCTCAGTGTGCCGCACCAGCAGTTCAGGCAGGAAGCCTCCAGCAGGGCCGAGGCCGTGCCGCGCCGCCTGTCCGGCCCGACAGTGCTGAAATCCGCGCGGATATCGCCCAGCAAAGGATGCCCTGTGCGGATGACGAAGCCTTCGGCGGTCTGTTCGTATTCGGCCATGATTCCTCCTGAAAACGGGAAAGGGTATGAGAAAGGCAGGGTATGCCCCTGCCCTACTCTGCGCAGAGCCTGCGCACCAGTGAAAGAAAGCGCCTGCGGGGGATCTCTTCCGCACCGAAGCGCATCATGTGCGGCGTGGCCTGCTGGCAGTCCAGCAGTTCCACGCCCTGCGCCCGAAGCTGTTCCACAAGGAAGACCACGGCCGCCTTGGAGGCATAGGAGCGCAGGTGAAACATGGATTCCCCGAAGAAGACGCGCCCCAGCTTCACGCCGTAAAGGCCGCCCACAAGCTCGCCGCCGTCCCATACCTCCACAGAATGGGCGTGGCCCAGCTCATGCAGGCGCAGGTAGGCTTCCCGCATATCCGGAACTATCCATGTCCCGTCCTGCCCCGGGCGGGGGACTTCGGAACACAGGCGGATGACGCGCTCGAAGCAGGTATCCACGCTGAAGGAAAAGGCGCATTTCCGCAGGGTACGCCGAAGCCTCGCGTTCACATGGAGCTTGTGCGTGAAGAGCACACAGCGCGGGTCAGGCGACCACCAGAGTATGGGCGAATCCTCATCATACCACGGGAAGATGCCGCGCGAATAGCCCAGCATAAGGCGTTCCGGCGTGAGGTCGCCCCCTGCCATGAGCAGGCCTTCGGCAGGTGCGTCTTCCGCATCGGGGAAGACGAGCGGCCCGCCCGGGGGCATCCACAGCAGCCGCCTTGCCATAGGTCAGGCCTTGTCCGCCGTGAAGCTGAGGTGTTCGGCCTCGGGGCTTTCGGCATGGACACGCACCGTGCCGCCCTTCTCCAGCCCGCCGAAGAGCAGGAGTTCGGCCAGCCTGTCTTCCACTTCGGTACGGATGACGCGCTGGAGCGGCCTTGCGCCCATGCGCGGGTCGAAGCCCTTGTCCGCCAGCCATTCGCGCGCCTCGGGGCTGAGTTCCAGCGAAACGCGGCGCTCGTCCAGGCCGGGCCGGAGCGCGGCTACGGTCTTGTCCACGATGAGGCCCATGAGCTCGCGGGAGAGCGAACGGAAGGGTATCATGGCGTCGAGCCTGTTGCGGAACTCGGGGCTGAAGGCCTGCTCCACAGCTCCGGCACTGCGGTCGGATGCCTTGCTGGTGGAGCAGAAGCCCACGGGGGCCTGCGCCATCTCGCGCGCACCGGCATTGGTCGTCATGATGACGACCACGTTGCGGAAGTCGGCCTTGCGCCCGGTATTGTCCGTCAGCGTGGCGTAGTCCATGACCTGCAAAAGCACGTTGTAAATGTCGGGATGGGCCTTCTCCACCTCGTCCAGCAGGAGCACGGCATGGGGCGTCTTGCGGATGGCTTCGGTGAGCAGGCCGCCCTGTTCGAAGCCCACGTAGCCCGGAGGCGTACCGATGAGCCGCGCCACGGCGTGCTTTTCCATGTATTCGCTCATGTCGAAGCGCACGAAGGCTACGCCCAGAAGTTCGGCCAGCGACTTGGCCAGTTCCGTCTTGCCCACGCCGGTGGGGCCGTGGAAGAGGAAGGAGGCCACGGGCCTGTTCTCGCGGTTCAGCCCGGCGCGGGAACGCAGGATAGCGCGGACTATGCCGTCCACGGCCTCGTCCTGCCCGAAAACGCGGGAGCGCAGATCGTCGCCAAGGGTGCGGAGCCTGTCCTTCTCGCCTCGGTTCACACTGCGGGCCGGGATATTCGCCATGCGGGCCACCACGCGTTCAATGTCCTGTACGGAAATGGACGCGCCCTTGCGGAAACCGGGGCGGAGCACGGCGGAAGCACCGGCCTCGTCCAGCACGTCGATGGCCTTGTCCGGCAGAAGACGGTCCTGGATGAAGCGGGAGGAAAGGTCCACGGCGGCCTGCACGGCGGCCTTGGAATACTTCACGCCGTGGAACTTCTCGTAATGCGGCTGAAGCCCGCGCAGGATGGCAAGGCAGTCGTCAAGCGAGGGTTCGCGCACGTCGATGATCTGGAAGCGGCGGCTCAGGGCGCGGTCCTTCTCGAAGTGGCCGCGATATTCCTCATGCGTGGTGGAGCCGATACAGCGCAGTTCCCCTGCGGCCAGCACGGGCTTGAGCAGGTTGGAAGCATCCATGGAACCGCCGCTGGTGGAACCGGCGCCCACGATGGTGTGTATCTCGTCGATGAACAGGATGGCGCCCTTCTTTTCCTTGAGTTCGGCCACCACGCCCTTGATGCGGGCTTCGAAATCGCCGCGATACTTGGAACCCGCCAGAAGGGAGCCGAGGTCGAGCGCATAGACCGGCGTGTCCTTGAAGGAAGACGGAACATCGCCCTGCGCAATACGCCATGCAAGGCCTTCGGCAATGGCCGTCTTGCCCGTGCCGGGTTCGCCCACGAGCAGGGGATTGTTCTTGCGGCGGCGCGACAGCACTTCGAAAAGGCGGCCCACTTCAGCCTCGCGGCCGATGAGCGGGTCGATACCGCCCTGCTTCGCCTTCTCCACAAGATCGACGGTGTAGCGTTCCAGAGCAGACGCGCGCACGGCGGCTTCCGCCCCTTCCTCCGCCTCCCCGCCCTCGGGCTGGGCCTGAGCGCGGCGGTTCTGGCGGGAGACCTGCCGCAGAATCTCGGGCAGTTCGTGCGACACGAATTCGATGACGCGCAGGCGGTCGATGCCCTGCTTCTTAAGGTAATAGGCGGCCCAGCTCTCGGAATCCTGGAACATGGCGGCGATGACGTCGCCGATGTCGGCCTGCTGGCGGCCCGAGGAATGGACATGGGCCACGGCGTGTTCAAGCACGCGCTCCAGCGCCTCGGTCTGCAAAATCTCGCTTTCCGGCGTGGGCTCTTCGGCCACAGGGGGCAGGTAGCGTTCGAGGTAGCTTTCCAGATCCTTGCGCAGGGCCGGGATATCCGCACCGCACCCCTTGAGGATGACGCGGCCAAGCTGTTCGCGGGTCATGGCCAGCAGAAGATGCTCCACGGTGAGACATTCATGACGGCGCGAACGCATCTCCATCACGGCAAGCGCGATGGCCTGCATCAGCGAACGACTCATCATAGGCGGCCTCCCTTTAGTCTTTCTCCATGGTACAGAGCAGGGGGAAGCCGGCCTCGCTGGCGCGGCGCATCACCTGCCCCACACGGAATTCTGCTATCTCCTTGGGGTACACGCCGCAGACGCCGCTGCCCTTCTCGTGCACCGCAAGCATGATGGTTTCCGCCTCTTCGGCGGTCTTGCGGAAGATCTCCATCAGCACCATGACCACGAAGTCCATGGTGGTGAAGTCGTCGTTATGCAGGATGACGCGGTACATGGAAGGCTCTTTCAGCTCTTCCTCGAGCGTCACGCCGGATTCGACGCGGGTCTCTCCTTCGGGGATATATTCGCTCATCCCAGCCTCCTACGCGCCGAGTTCGGCCTTGAGGGCGTCGGCCTGAGCGGCCGAGGCGAGAGCTTCCACCATGCTTTCGATCTCGCCTTCCATGAAGCGGTCGAGGGAATACATGGTGAGGTTGATGCGGTGGTCGGTCACGCGGCCCTGCGGGAAGTTGTAGGTGCGGATGCGTTCGGAACGGTCGCCGGAGCCCACCTGAGAGCGGCGTTCGGCGGCTTCGGCGGCGTGCTGCTTCTCCTGCTCGGCCTGAAGGATGCGCGAAGCGAGGACCTTCATGGCGCGGGCCTTGTTCTTATGCTGAGAGCGCTCGTCTTCGCAGGTCACCACCACGCCGGTGGGGATGTGGGTGATGCGCACGGCGGATTCGGTCTTGTTGACGTGCTGGCCGCCCGCACCCGAGGCGCGGTACACGTCGATGCGCAGGTCTTCGGGGCGGAGGTTCACGTCCACCTCGTCGGCTTCGGGCATGACGGCCACCGTGGCGGCGGAAGTGTGGATGCGGCCCTGCGATTCTGTGGCGGGCACGCGCTGGACGCGATGCGTGCCGGATTCGTAGCGCAGGCGGCTGTACACGCGCTTGCCGGAAACAAGGGCGATGACTTCCTTGTAGCCGCCGGCGTCGGTGGGCATTTCGGAAATGATCTCCACCTTCCAGCGCTGGAGTTCGGCAAAGCGGCAGTACATATGGAAGAGGTCGGCGGCAAAGAGCGCGGCCTCGTCGCCGCCCGTACCGGCGCGCACTTCGAGCACGGTGTTCTTTTCGTCAAGGGGGTCGGGCGGCAGGAGCATGACGCGGAGCTGCTGTTCGCGTTCGGGCAGTTCGGCCTCGATGCGCTGTATCTCTTCGCGGGCCATGTCGCGGATATCGGCGTCGTCGTCGGAAAGGAGTTCCTTATTTTCCTCGAGCTGGGCCTTGAGTTCGCGGTATTCGCGGAAGGCGAGCACCACGGGTTCGAGGTCGGCACGGGATTTGGCGGTCTTGCGGAACTGTTCCATATCGGCCAGCACGGCCGGGTCGGCCATGGCGGCATCAAGTTCCACGTAGCGCTTTTCAAGAGTTTCCAGCTTGGCGAACATACGTTACTCCATAACGGTATTTTCAGCAGGTTCAAAGCGTTCGGCATAGGGGCTGTCCGGCCCCAGGGCCTCGCGCAGGGCGGCCACGGCAACTTCGAGCTGTGCGTCGTCGGGCTCGCGAGTGGTAAGGTATTGGAGGAAGAGCCCGGGGGCGCGCAGGAGCTTTGCCCAGAAGCCGTCTTCCAGCACCGCCGACCAGCGTATCAGTTCGTAGGCAAGGGAACTGACGGGCACGATCAGCAGTATTTTAAATAAGACGATACCTGCATGACGCAAGGGGGCGGATTCAGGATGCCATGCCATGAGCATGAGCGGAACCAGAACGGTATGCAGGAGTATGGCCAGCGAGAGCACGAAAAGCAGGAAGGTCGTTCCGCATCGCGGGTGCAGGCGGCTGCCCTGCCGTGCCGTGGCCACCGTGACCATGCCCCCGGCTTCGAAGGCGTGTATGGTCTTGTGTTCCGCACCGTGGTACTGGAACACTCGCCGGATGTCCGGCAGGAGGGAAATGGCGGCTATGTAGCCGACAAACATGAGAAATTTGTAAAGCCCATCCCAGACATGGAAGGTAAAGCCCTCCATGCCGCCGCCAAGGCCCAGCCACTGCATGCCCAGCGCGAGGGCGTGGGGCGCGGCCACGAAGAGCACGATGGCCATGCCCAGCGCAAAAAGCAGGGTGAAGGCCGTTTCCATGCGGCCCATAGGCTTCTCGTCGTCCCCGCCGCAGGAAAGGTCGGCGGAGCGGTTCAGGGCGCGTATGCCGTTGGACAGCGTTTCCACAAGGATGGGGAAGCCGCGCAGGAATTTCTTCGAGCGCAGGCCCTTGGGCCCCACCGTGCGCCAGCTTCGCTTTTCCACGGAAATAGCGCCGGACGGGCGGCGCACCGCCAAAGCGTAGGACGCGCCGTTGCGCATGAGTATGCCTTCCATCACGGCCTGACCGCCCACCACGGGCAGGGAACAGGCCTTGGAGAGAAATGTAAGGACAGAAAGCGTGTTGCTCATGCAAAAATTCCTTGACCCCGCCGGAGGCGCCGCCGCAAAGCGGCGGTTTAAACGCCGACCCCACGCCGACTGGAAGTCGGCATCTGGGTGGGCGAAGCGCGGTCTGAATGTCATAGCGAAGCGCCGTCGAGGGAGCCGAAGGCTCACGAGACGCGATTCGGTCAGGTCTGCGCTCGAAGGACTCTTCGGCTGACTGGAAAGTCAGCCACAGCGGATTTCCGGCAGGAAATCCAAGATGCCTTTCACAGCTGGCGAGACAGAAACAGCCGTGCTAAAAGCGATACCTTGCGTATCAGAATAAGCTTTCTTCCATACGCGAAAACCTCCCCAAGGAATATCCCCGGGGAGGTTCCACTCGTTCCCGGCGCAGAACGTGCCGGAAGAAGCGTTACTTCGCGAACTTGGCGTACTTCTTGCGGAAGCGGTCGATACGGCCGGCGGTGTCAACGAAGCGCTGCTTGCCGGTGAAGAAAGGATGGCAAGCGGAGCAAATTTCGACGTTCACGACTTCGCCCTTGGTGGAAAGAACTTCCACGACGTTGCCGCAGGCGCAGACGAGCTTAGCCTTGTACACTTTAGGATGGATGCCTTCTTTCATGGTACACTCCTCAGATGATTTGCGGACCCACAGGTTCGCCCATACCCACCTTGGTAGGCGGACAGTCGCCTAGTCACCTGATTTACCGCATGTTGAAGATTCAAGTCGGAGAA
>JAFQTU010000031.1 GCA_017408905.1 Mailhella sp.
CTGATTCGGGTTTATTGCGCACATAATCATCTTTCTCGGCAGGTTTGTAAACGCTCCTTCACCGGTGAGAATTGTCGCTCCGTGGTGAAGCTCGGAAATGACAAGCTTGCTTATAGTTTCCCCAGAGAATGAATCCTTTTAGCGCTTCCAGCTTTCGAGGACGGAGTCGTACCAGGAGGGGAAGATCATTTCGAACTTGTCGGCGTCGATGGTGGACTTTTCGCCGGTGCGGCGGTTCTTCACCTCGATGATGCCGTTCTTGAGGCCCTTGCCGCCCACGGTGATCTGCACGGGCAGGCCGATGAGGTCGGCGTCCTTGAACTTCACGCCGGGGCGTTCTTCGCGGTCGTCGTAGAGGCAATCGAGGCCCATGCCTTCAAGGAAGGCTTCGATCATATCGCACTTGGCGGCGACTTCCTCGTTCTTCGGGTCGAGGCAGACGATCTGCGCGTCGAAGGGGGCGAGCTGGGGCGGGAACTTGATGCCGTCGTCGTCGAAGTTCTGTTCGATGCAGGCGGCCACCACGCGGGAAACGCCGATGCCGTAGCAGCCCATGACGATGATGCGTTCCTTGCCGTTCTCGTCGAGGAAGGTGGCGTGCAGGGCTTCGCTGTACTTGGTGCCGAGCTTGAAGATGTGGCCGACTTCGATGCCGCGCTTGATCTCAAGGGGCTTGCCGCATTCGGGGCAGGGGTCGCCAGCCACGGCGTTGCGCAGGTCGGCCCATTCGATGGGCAGTTCCACGTCGCGGATGAGGCTGAGGTGGCGGACGTGCTTGTCGGTCTTGTTGGCACCGGCGATCCAGTCGTTACCGGCCTTGAGTTCCTTGTCGGCGTAGATCTTTTCCACGCCCTTGAGGCCGGCAGGGCCGGCAAAGCCCACGGTTGCACCGGTCATGGCTTCCACCTGTTCGGGCGTGGCGAACTGGATGTCGTCGGCGTCGAGGAGGTGGGCCAGCTTGATCTCGTTGAGTTCACGGTCGCCGCGCAGGAGCACGGCCACGGCCTTGCCGTCGGCCATGAAGAGCAGGGTCTTGATGAACTTGTCGCCGGTGGTGTTCATGAAGGCGCAGAGTTCTTCGATGGTGTGCTGGTTGGGGGTGTCCAGCTCTTCCATGGCAGGGCAGGGGGTGCTGTCCTGTTCGAACTCGGTCTTGATGGGGGCGCGTTCCACGTTGGCGGCCCAGGTGCATTCAGGCCAGTTGGTGCAGGCGGTGATGGCGTCTTCGCCGGTTTCGGCAAGCACCATGAATTCGTGGGAGAAGTTGCCGCCGATAGCGCCGGAGTCGGCTTCCACGGGGCGGAAGTCGAGGCCCATGCTGGAGAAGATCTTGTGATAGGCCTCCTTCATGGCGGCGTAGCTCTTGTTCGCGCCTTCGTCGTCCACGTCGAAGGAATAGGCGTCCTTCATCAGGAATTCACGGCCGCGCATAAGGCCGAAGCGGGGGCGCACTTCGTCGCGGTACTTGGTCTGGATCTGGTACAGATTCAGGGGAAGCTGGCGGTAGGACTTCACTTCACCGCGCAGGAGGTCGGTCATCACTTCTTCGTGGGTCGGGCCGAGGCAGTAGTCGCGGTCGTGGCGGTCCTTGAAGCGCAGGAGTTCCTTGCCGTACTTCTTCCAGCGGCCGGACTCTTCCCAGAGCTCGCCGGGCTGGACCATAGGCAGGAGGGTTTCAAGGGCACCGGCTTCGTTCATTTCGCGGCGCACGATGGCCTTGGCCTTTTCAAGGGTGCGAAGGCCCAGCGGCAGCCAGGTGTAGATGCCGGAAGTGAGCTTGCGGATCATGCCCGCGCGCACCAGCAGCTTGTGGCTGACCACTTCGGCGTCGGCAGGGGCTTCTTTGAGGGTGGGGATGTAGTAACGGCTCCAGCGCATGGAAAATCCTCTAGCTATTATGGGTGAGAAGTTTATCGAGTTCTTCAAGGAAGGCCGCAAGCAGGGCTTCTTCGCCGTTCACGGAACGGAGCACCTGCCCCTTGCGGAAAATGACGCCCTTGCCGCGCCCGCCGGCAAGGCCGATATCGGCTTCACGGGCCTCGCCCGGGCCGTTCACCACACAGCCCATGACGGCGACCTTGATGCTGCTGGCTGCGGCGGGGTGGGACTGGATGTGTTCCTCCACGCGTTCGGCCATGCCGATGAGGTCTATCTCGGTGCGGCCGCAGGTGGGGCAGGAAACGATCTCCGGCCCGCGACTGCGAAGGCCGGTGGCGCGCAGAATCTCCCACGCTACGCCGACTTCCTTCACCGGGTCGGCCGTGAGGGACACGCGCATGGTATCGCCAATGCCTTCAAAAAGCAAAAGGCCGAGTCCCACGGAAGACTTGATGGCGCCGCGCATGGGCGTGCCTGCTTCGGTAACGCCCAGATGCAGGGGGTAGTCGGCCCGCTCCGCCATGAGGCGGTAGGAAGCGATGGTGTGGGCCACGGAGGAGGACTTGAGGGAAATCTTGGTGTCGTAGAAGCCGCGCTCTTCCAGCATGCGCACATGGCGCAGGGCGCTTTCCACAAGAGCTTCCGGGGTAGGGCCGCCGAAGCGTTCCAGAAGCTCCTTCTCCACGGAGCCGCTGTTCACGCCCACGCGGATGACGGCCCCGTTGGCCTTGGCGGCCGCGGCCACGTTGTCCACAGGGGCGGAACCGCCGATATTGCCGGGATTGATGCGCAGGCCCTTGAGCCCGGCATCGAGGGCGGCCACGGCAAGGCGCCAGTCGAAATGGATGTCCGCGATGAGCGGTACGGGGGAGGCGGCGGCAATGGTCTTGAGTGCGGCCGCGGCGGCTTCGTCGGGCACGGCGAGGCGCACGACTTCACAGCCTGCGGCGTGCAGGCGGCGTATCTGCTCCAGCGTGGCTTCGGCGTCGCGCGTGTCGGTATTGGTCATGCTCTGCACGACCACGGGCGCGCCTCCGCCGATGAGGACGGGCCCGAGCCTGAGCTGGCGGGTGCGGTTGCGATGGGGAGTGTTCATGCGTTCTCCTTGGCCTTGTGCAGATGGTGTATCGCGTCCCAAGTGTAGATGGCAAGGGCCAGCCAGATGACAGGGAAGGAAATCATGTCCGCAGGCTTCATGCTCTCGCCGAGAACGGTGATGGCCAGCAGGAAGGAGATGGACGGGCTGACGTACTGCAATATGCCGATGGTGGCCAGCGTGACGCGCCGCGCCGCATAGCCGAACATCATGAGCGGCAGGCCGGTGAAGAAAATGGTGGAGACGAGGAGCACGGGGCGCAGAGCGCCGTGGCCCGTAAGGCCGAGGCCTTCTTCCGTGAGGCCGAGCCAGAGGAGGGCCGCAGGCATGAGCAGAAGGGCCTGGACGAAGAGGCTGGGCGCGGAATCCATGCGAAGCGTCTTCTGCACATAGCCGTAAAGGGCGAAGGTGAGGGCCAGCGAACAGCCGAGCCACGGGACCTGCCCGAAGGCCGCCACGCTCACGGCCACGCCGCAGAAGGCCAGCGCAATGGCCAGCGCCTGCGGCCGCGAGAGCTTTTCGCCAAGGAGGACGCGGCCCATGAGCACGTTGAGCAGCGGCGTGATGAAGTAGCCCAGCGAGGAATCCACGATCTGCCCCGTGGTCACGGCCCAGATGTAGATGGTCCAGTTCGTGCCGAGCAGGAGCGCCGCCAGCAGGAGCGTGAGCAGGACGCGTACGCTCCTGAAGGCCTCGCGCACGGCCCCGAGATGGCCGGAGAGCGCCAGCACGACGCCGAGGAAAACGGCTGTCCAGATCATGCGGTGCGCCATGATGGAGACAGGTTCCATGCCTGTGAGCAGGGGCCAGAACAGGACGGCGAAACCCCACAGCAGATGGGCGCCGAGTCCGGCACCCGTACCGGCGCTGGGGCCGGAACATTCTTTGCTCAGGAAAGGCAGGCAGGGCAGCATGGGCATACCTATAATCAGCAATCCGCTCCCCCATCGCAGGGACGGGAGAGCGGACTGGAAAGGACTTCGCGCTGCGAACTCTTAGCGGTTGAAGGAACGGGCGTAGAGTTCAACGATGGCGCGGCGGCCGTTGGCTTCGAGGAAGCGGGTACCGGTAGCGGTGAAGCGGGTGTGCTTGATGACGGGGTCGGTAGTCTTCACCCATTCGTCGTTGATCCAGCGGAACCAGGCGTCCTGCTTCTGGTCGAACACGAGCAGGGGCTTGTTGCAGAGCTTGGCGAATTCAGCGCCCCAGCCGGTGCCGCCCTTGACGGTCTTGTCTTCCTGGATCTCGCCGACAACGATGACTTCGTTGCCGCTGCTGACCTGCCAGCAGATGGACTGGAGGACCTTGCGGAACATGGGGGCGCGGGTGTACTCGCGGCCCATGAGGCGGGAAACGTAAGTCATGCTCACGTCCTTGAGGGCCAGTTCGTCCTGCGTCAGCACGCGCACGCCACGGGTGCGTTCGATCTGATGGCCTTCAAAGCTGTAGTTGACTTCTTCGATGCCCCAGGCTTCGGCCTGAGCACCAAAGAACTGTTCCGCGCCGGCAGCGCCGCCGCTGAAGAGAACGCACTGTTTCGGATCAAGCATCTGGTCCTCCCAGAGAGATGGTGTTTAGAAAAGTTGAAAAAACAAATCCTTTGCAGGATCAATATGCAGGTTCTACGCGGCGTGAACCGTCCTCCCCGACGATGACGCGTACGCGCTGGCCGGGCTGGAGGGCGGGTTCCGCCCCCTGGACGACGACCTCTTCGTTGCCGTAGTCGTCGCGCAGGGTGATCTGGAGGCCGGTCTCACGCGAGGTGAGCGTTCCGGCTCCTACGCCGGCAGCGCCGCCCAGCAGGCCTCCGCCCACAGCCGCGATGGTGTGGCCGGAACCGCCGCCTATGGTACTGCCGAGGGCCGCACCGGCAATGGTGCCGATAAGGCCGCCCAGCGACTGCTGGTCGCGGGTATCGCCGTGAATGGTCACGGGATGGACGCCGATGACGGTGGCCTGATGTACAGAGTAGGAGCTCTGGGCCTGCCCCGCCTTGTAGTCGTAGCCGCCCACGTTGGAACTGCACCCCGTCATGGCGGGAAGCGACAGAACGAGTGCTGCGGCAAGGGCGAGAGCGGTATGCCGGCTGGCGAACATAAGGCCTCCATTATGTCTTACGTATATAAGAGCACATCCATCATATTCAGCTTTCGCCGAAAGTCCAGTTAAGAAGGGGGGCTTTAAGCCGCGAAAAGTAAAAAAAAGCCCCGGCATGCCGGGGCGGGATGTCAGGCGTCAGCCTTGGGGCCGATCAATAGCGGGGGCGGGGAGCACGGGGCTTGGCTTCGTTCACGCGCAGGGTACGGCCGCCGAAGATGGTGTTGTCCAGCGCTTCGATGGCGGCGGCAGCAGCAGGATCTTCCATTTCAACGAAGCCGAAGCCGCGGGCACGGCCGGTTTCACGGTCGTTCACCAGCTTCACGGAGAGCACGCTGCCATATTCGGCGAAAAGAGTCTGAACCTGCTCTTCGGTGGCGGACCAGGGAAGATTGCCTACATAGATAGATTTAGCCATGAGAAAAACCTCACAAAAAAGAAATCTTGAACGTACACCCTGTAACGGCAAACCTATTGCCCAAAGTGTCTCTCCTGTTGACAGCTATGCCTTAGCGTGAATGGTAAGTCAATGGCTTCATGGTATTTTTTGTTGGAGAAGCAGGGCCGGATGCGTATCATTTACTGGTGGACGAATGCCGCGTAACGGCGAAGGTGCATCTTTCATGCAAAAAACGGCGTAATGTTACACATACGCCGCTTTGCTGGGAAAATGCTGTTTTTCAGGCTTGTCTTCTTTTGAACAAGCATTCGAGGTCTGCCTTCTCCAAGGTCACGGCGCAGGGGCGGCCGTGCGGGCAGAAATCCGGCTCTTCGGTCTGAAGCCATTTCTGCACAAGGTTCAGGGCGTCTTCCCGGCTGAGATGCTGGCCTGCACGGATGGCCGTGGCGCAGGCATGGTGTATCCATACCGAATCCAGGTCGTCCACACGGCCCGAAAGCGCTTCACGAAGGAAGGCAAGGGCTTCGGAGCGGTCCATTTCCGGCGGAATGGCTTGGACAAAACAGCGGCCTCCCCTGTTTGAAAGCTCGAATCCCAGCGTGGTGAGCGTATCCTGCAGTTCAAGAAGGCGGGAAGACTCCGCAGGATGGAGCTCCATTTCCAGCGGGACGAGCAGGGGCTGGGCCATGCCGCGCGAACCGCCGCGGCGGAACTTCTCGTAGAAGATGCGTTCGTGCATGGCATGCTGGTCGAGGATGAGCAGGGCGTCATCCTTCTGGGCAAAGACGAGGTAGGTGCGCGCAACCTGCCCGAGCCAGCGGAAATCGTTCAGCGGAGAGACCTCCGGTGTGGCAGGAATGTCAGGAGAGGGGAGAGCGGAAGAGGCAAGTTCCGCTTTTTTTTCGTGCGCCGTCAGGGGCGCGCTTTCCTGAACGGGTTCAGAGGGGATTTCAGCGCTGCTTCGCGAGTTCGATTTGTCGAACTTGCTGAGGGGGGCGAAGAAATCCCGTTCCGGCTCCGTCTCTTCACGCAGGGCATGGCGCGGTGTGAAAGCCTGCTCCTCCGGGTCGAAGCGAGGGGCGGCAGGCTGGGGTTTCTTCATGATGCGCACGGCATCGGCTTCTCCCCAGAAGCCCAGCGGCTTGGGCGCAGGGCGGGGAGCGGCTTCTGCGTGACGTTCCGAAGGCTCTGCGGGGGCGGCCACAGGCTGGGTGAAGCCGAAGGTGGGGACTTCAGGCGCGGAAGAGATCGCCGCTCGCTCCGCAAAGCGTTCCGACGTCAGCGGGACGGAGGCCAGCGCCGTACCCACAGCCCTGAGCGCGGCGGTGAACACACCCTGCTCGTCGCGGAAGCGGACTTCGTTCTTGGCGGGATGGACGTTCACGTCCACGTCCTGCGCAGGCAGGTCGAGGAAGAGCACGGTCTGCGGGTAGTCGCGGCTGGTGAGGCGGCCCTGATAGACCTGACGCACAGCCTTCATGAGCAGGCGGTCGTTCACGGCGCGCCCGTTCACGTAGAACAGCATACGGTCGGGCCGGGGCTGGGAGGAGCGCGGGTCGGAGGTGAGGCCGTAAAGGTGCATTCCGCCCACGGTCATGTCGAAGGGGCGCAGGGCATCCACGATGGAGGGCGGCCAGAGTATGGCAAGGCGGCGGGCCAGTGACTGCCCGGCCTCGAAGCGCACCAGTTCGCGCGAGCCGGACTTCAGCGTGAAGGATACGTCCGGGCGGGCCAGCGCAAGGCGGATGAAGAGTTCCTGTATTTTCTTCTGTTCTGTGGCCGGGCTTTTCAGGAATTTGAGGCGCGCGGGGATATTGGAGAAGAGTTCCGCCACTTCCACCACCGTGCCCCGGTTCAGGGCGGCAGGGGCCACGCCCTTCATGCCTCCGTAGAGGACGTCGATGCTGGAAGCCTCGCCCGTACTGCCGTCTTCCGCCTGCGGGGCGGAGACCATGCGGAAGCGCGAAACTGAGGCGATGCTGGGCAGGGCTTCGCCGCGGAAGCCGTAGGAGCTGATATTCATCAGGTCTTCCAGTTCCGCAAGCTTGCTGGTGGCATGGCGCGTGACGGCAAGTTCGAGCTGTTCGGCGTCGATGCCGCGCCCGTCGTCGGTCACGCGGATGAGCGTCTGCCCGCCGTTCTCGATAACGGCCTCGATGCTTTTCGCCCCGGCGTCGAGGCTGTTTTCCACCAGTTCCTTGACCACGCTGGACGGGCGTTCGACTACCTCGCCGGCGGCTATCTGGTTGGAGAGTTCCGGGGGCAGGAGCCGTATTTTCTTCCGGGGATTTTTCATGCGCATCTCCGCAGTTCTGTTGGTCGGCGGCTTGTTTTCCTTATATTTCAGGCTGACCCGGCACAAGTCAAGGGCTACGAAAAAAGCTCCCCGGCAGGAGAGCTTTCAGATAAGGTGGAAGTAGAGTTCGCGGCCCACCCATGCGTCGGTGGCGGCGTATTTCACCTGCTGGGGCGAGAGTTCGCGGTGTTCCCAGTTGGAGCACTGGGCACTCTTGCTGATGCGGAAGCCCAGCAGGTTGGCCGAGAGCGTGCGCAGGCCCTGCGCCTGAATGCCCTTGGCACGGGCCAGCGCGGCAAGGTCCACCACGCCGCCGGGCGTGAATTCGTGGATGCGGGCAAGGGCCTTCATGTCGTCATGGATGGCCACGCCGACCTTGAGGATGCGCGGCGAGGACAGCAGTTCGGCTACGCGCTCGCCAAAGGGCAGGTGCGTGAGCTGGATGAGGTAGGCGGCCTCTGCCGTGGCAAGCTGGATGAGCGCAGGCAGGCAGACCTTGCCCTTGGTGAAGGTGGGGCGCGTTTCGGTATCGAAGCCGAGAACGGGCTCTTTCCAGAGCTGGGCCAGAGCGGCATCGAGGGCGGCCTCGTCCTGCACGAGGACGATGGGGCCGTTCCATGCCTGGATGGGCAGAAGGTTGATCTCGTCCTTCGTCAGGCAGGGCTGAAGAACAGCAGGCGCTTTGGGGGCGTCTGTTTTCTTTTCTTTCTTGCGGCGATGGTACGAATGATGTGCAGAGGACATGGGGAGGCAACCTTTGTGCGCACCCTAGCACGGAAAATTTTCAGGGGCAAGACGCATGATTTCACCCAAAAGCGGCCCGGAAGGCAAACTCTGCCCCGGGCCGCAGGGATGATGCAGTGCGATACGGCTATTTTCCTATGCAGAAGGATTCGAAAATGCTGTTCAGCGTGTCTTCCGTGCTGTTCAGGCCGGTGATATCGGCCAGATGGGCGGAAGCCGCTTCCAGATGGATGCTGCACAGGTCGGGCGGCATGGAAAGGGCGATGGCGGCTTCGAGGGCGTCCAGAGCGGCAAGGGCCTGCTTCAGCTTGTCGGCCTGACGCAGGTTGGGCGCGATGTCGCCTTCTTCCGGGGCGGATTCGCCAAGGCAGAGGGCGCGCACGGCAGAGCAGAGCTCGTCGATGCCTGTACCTTCCTTGGAAGAGACGGCAAGGAGCGGAGCGCCGAAGAAGTCCCGGAGGCCTTCCGGCAGGGGCGCGGCGTCGCTCTTGTTCCACACGGCGATACAGCGGGAGCGCCCCAGCTTTTCGAGAAGGGCCTTTTCCTCACCGAAGGCGGCGAAGACGGCTTCCGGGGCAGAGGAGGCCTCGGCGCGTTTACCGTCCAGCACAAGGAGCACACAGCGGGCATTCCCGGCCATTTCCTGACCGCGCTTCATGCCTTCGAGTTCGATGCTGTCTTCGCTGTGTTCGCGCAGGCCTGCGGTGTCCACAAGGCGCACGGGCAGACCGGCCAGCGTGGTGTGTTCCTCAAGGTAGTCGCGGGTCGTGCCGGGCTTTTCCGTAACGATAGCGCGGTTGCGGCCGAGGAAGGCGTTCATCAGGCTGGATTTGCCCGCGTTCACCTGACCGGCCAGCACCACAAGGGCGCCTTCCCGCCAGCAGCGGGCTCGTTCGTAGCCCGCCAGCAGGGTACGGATGCCTTCGGCCACTTCCTGCGTGATGGCGCTGAATTCCTGCGGGGGCAGGCATTCGCCCTCTTCGTCCGGGAAGTCGATGGCAAGGCAGACGCGCTGGCGCAGGTATTCGAGGCGCTCGCGGAGAGCGGAGACCTTGCGGCCCAGCAGGCCGTCCAGCTTGGCGGAGGCCAGATAGACGCCTTCGCGGGAAGGGGCGGCGATGAGTTCGGCTACGGCTTCGGCCTGCGAGAGGTCGAGGCGGCCGTTCAGGAAGGCGCGGCGCGTGAATTCGCCGCGTTCGGCCATGCGCGCCCCGCGCGAAAGCACGGAATCCAGCAGGGCGGCAAGCACGGCAGGGCCGCCGTGGCCCTGAATCTCGGCGCAGTCTTCCCCGGTGAAGGAGTTCGGCCCCTTGAAATAGACCACGAGGGCGTCGTCCGCTTCACGGCCTGCGGCGTCGAGCACATGGCCGTGATGCAGGAAGCGCGGCGTGAAGCCGCTGAACTTCGGGCTGGAGGGGCGGAACATGGCGCTGATGATATCCAGCGCCTTGGGGCCGGATATGCGGATGATGCCCACGCCGCCCGCACCGGGAGCGGTGGCCACAGCGGCGATAGTCCCGCTTTCCAGATCGGTCATCATGCTCATTTCGCTTCGGGAGTTTTGTCGAGTTCGGCCTTGATCATGGAGGCCAGAGCCGGATCGCTGCTGAGTTTGGCGGCCATGTCGAAGTGGGGGCGGGCCTTGGCTTCGTCCTTGAGATGGTAGCGCCAGATGACGCCGAGGCTGTAGCGGGCGGAGGCGTCGTCCTTCAGGGACACGGAACGCTCGAGCTGTTCGGCGGCTTCCTGCCATTTGCCCTGCCCGCCGAGCACCACGCCCAGAAGGTAGGGCGGGCGATGGTCGGAAGGCGCGGCAACGGTGGCGCGCTGTATCATGTCCTTGGCGCCTTCCATGTCGCCCTGTTCGGCAAAGGTCTGTGCGAGGGCGAGAAGGGTATCCACGTCGTTGGGATTTTCCTTCATCTTCTGCATCAGACCCATGATGGCCATAGCCTGCGGGCTCTGGGCGGCCTGTTCCATCTTGGCTTTGTCAGGCGTGCCGGGGGCGGGCTGGGCAGGGGGCATCTGTGCCGGGGCCTGCGCCGTGGCGGCCGTGCCGTGGTCGTGCACGAGGGGCCTGCCGTCCAGCCGCCAGGCCACGGTGGCCGCGAACATGACGCCGATGCCGAGGAGCAGGGCGCCGAGAACGATGCGGCGGGAGGAATCAGTCATGTTCCAGCTCCCACTGCGCCACGCGGCGTTCAAGGTTCTTCTGGGCGGCGGCCATGCGGGCCACGTAGAGTCCGAGTCCTATCCAGAGGGCGGCGTTGGCCGCGATGAGCCAGGTAAGGGCAGTCATGGTGTATTCTCCTCGCGCCGGGGCGCGGTATCAGTTCTGTTTTTCGTCTTCGGCCATCATGCGGTCGAAGATCATGGCATCGAGTCGGCTGCCGAGCACGAGCTGGCGCGAACGGAGTATGAGCAGGGCGGCCCAGATGAGGCCGAAACAGAGCACAGAGGCAATGACGGCCACCGCCATTTCAGGTTCGAGCCCCCCGCCCTTGTTCGCAAAGACGGAAGGATGGATGGAACGCCACAGGCGGGCCGAAAGGAAGACCAGCGGCACGTCCAGCACACCGGCAATGGCCACCACGGAGCAGAGCGCGGCGCGGCGGGTCTCCGGCATGGGCATGGCGCGCAGGGCCATGCAGCCGGCGTAGATGAACCAGAGTATGAGGGCCGTGGTCAGGCGCGGGTCCCACGTCCACCACACGCCCCACGAATGGCGGCCCCAGATAGAGCCGGTGATGAGCGTGAGCGTACAGCAGAGCATGCCTATCTCGACGGAGGCCGCGCCGTACATATCGTATTTGAGGTCGCGGCGGGTGAGGTAGAGTATGCCGAACACGCAGGACAGCACGAAGCTCAGAAGGCCCCACCATGCCAGAGGCAGATGGATGTAGAAGATCTTCTGCGCAAGGCCCATGACCTGTTCTTCAGGCGCATAGACGAAGATCAGCCACTGGCAGAAGGCCAGAGCCAGACCGCCCAGAATGGCGACAAGGGAAACGCGGGAACCAGTCATCAGTCTTCTCCGCTGTAAACGTAGGGGAAAAGGAGCAGTCCGGCGGCAAGGAAGAGTCCGTCGAACGCGGAGGCGAGCCCTGCCCAGCGCAGAGCGTCGTCGAGCATGGGTTCGGGGTCGATACCCATGGAGACCAGCCGCACCCCGGCAAGGAGCAGGGGCACGAGCAGGGGAAAGAGCACGATGGAAAGCAGGGATTCGCGGCCTGCCTGCCCCACGGAAAGTGCGCCGAGCAGGGAGCCGGAAGCCGCCATGCCCACGTTGCCGAGGGCGATGCCGGCAAGAGCCAGCGGCCACGCTTCGCCCAGATGCTGGCCGAGGAAGACGAAAACCGCCGGGATGAACACGCACTGTGCGGCCATCATAAGAAGGATACCGGCAAGGGCCTTGCCCAGCCACACGGCCTGCACGGGAACGGGCAGGAGCAGGAGGCCGAGGCGGGCCTGCGCGCTTTCTTCCACGGCATAGAGCATATTGAAGATGAGCACCTGGCAGAAGGCCGAGGCCAGCCAGAACATGGCCGAAGCGGCCTGCGGGGAGAGCCGGTCGCCAGCGTTCAGCGAAAGGCTGAACAGGAAGACCAGCAGAAGGCCGAGGAGCAGGGCCTGCACAAGGCCAGCCCCGCGTGTGAGCGTGAGCTTCAGATCCTTGGCGCAGACGGCAAGGGCGCATTTCAGCATGACGCACCTCCTGCGCTTACGGTGAGGGCCCTGTCCTTGAGCGTGAACACGAAGTCCGCGTGCCTGGCGTCTTCTTCCACGTCGTGGCTGATCCAGAGTATGGCCGCTCCGCGCGCACGGGCTTCGAGCATGAGCTCGAGGAGCATACGGCGCGAGGCCACGTCAAGGCCGGTGGCGGGCTCGTCCAGCAGGATGAGCTGAGGTTCGGCCAGCATGAGGCGCGCAAGGTTCAGGCGCTGGGCCATGCCGCGGGAGAAGATACCTGCGCGCTCTTCCGCGTGGCGGGTGAGCCCCACGGTCTCAAGCGCGGCCTTCACCCGGGCGGCGGCATCGGGAAGCCCGGCGGCCTTGGCCCAGAACATGAGGTTCTCCTGAGCGCTGAGGCCGGGATACAGGAAGGTGGCGTGGGCCATGTAGCCCAGCTTTTCTTCCGGGATATTGAGGGTCACAGAACCGGCGTCGGCTCTGGTAAGGCCCGCCATCACGCGCATGAGCGTGGATTTGCCCGCGCCGTTGGCCCCTGCCAGCAGGGAAAGCGTGCCCGGCATGAGGGCGGCGTCCACACGGCGGAAGAGCAGGCGCGGGCCAAAGGCCTTGGCTACGCCTTTCACTTCCAGCAGGGGGCGGATGTCGGCATTGTCTGCCATGCTATGCGGCCTCCGGGGCTTTGCCGTCCGCCTTGGGGCGGCGCTTGCGGGTAAGGCCGATGAAGGGGGCAAGGCTCATCAGGGCACCGCCTATCCACAGCCAGTTCACCAGCGGGTTGGAACTCATGCGCAGAACGGCACTGTCGCCGCTCACGCCGAGCAGGGTAGCATAGAATTCACTGCCAAGCGAGGGGTAGGTGGTGGCTTCGGAGAAGGCCGAACGCTGCCATTTGTCGTAGAGGCGGCGCTGGGGAGAGAGCACGCTCACCACCTTGCCGTCCTTGGAGACCTGAAGCTCGGCTTCGATGTAGTCGAAGTTGGCCCCGCGGCCTTCATACATATTGGAGAGGGTGACGGAGTACGGGCCGACCTGCGTGGCCTGACCGCGTGCCAGCTCCACTTCCACTTCCTGCTTGTACGGGCCGGAGAAGGAGATGCCCAGCGCCATGAGCGCCACGCTGATATGGACAAGGCAGGCCATGACGGCCGGACGCCACGCCCGGGTGGACTTTTCCGCAAGGAGCATGACCATGCTGACCAGAATGGCCGCGCACAGCGAGGACGACATGAGCGGCAGGGCCTTGGTGATGCCCATGCGCCAGAAGATGACAAGAGCGCCGAAGAAGGCCGCACCGGTGATGAGGAACTTCTTCCAGTCGCGCAGGCCGCCCTGCCATTTGAGCCACGGGCAGGCAAGCAGAAGGGCCAGCATCACGGTGAAGAGCGGCAGGCAGACGTGATTGTAGAAGTTGGCGTCCAGCCCCATCGGGCGTTCGGTCCAGAGGCGGCTGATCACGGGCCAGAGCGTGGCCGTGAGGATGACGAGGCAGAGCGCGATGAGCAGCCACACCGTCATCACGATGAAGCCTTCGCGGGATTCGAGGCCGCCGAGTTCCTTCTCGTCACTGCGGGCGCGCAGGGCGATGAAGGCGATGACGGCAAGGAAGGCCAGCACGAAGATGAGCAGATAGGGGCCGACATTGCCTTCGCCGTAGCCGTGCACGGAATTGACCACGTTGCCGCGCACCAGATAGGTGGCGAAGAAGGCCGAAACCGTGGTGAGGGCCATGAGGAAGATATTGGTGCGGTGAAGCTTGCCGCGGCGCTGTTCCACAATGCCCGTATGCAGGGCCGCAGTACCGATGAGCCACGGGATGAGCGAGGCGTTTTCCACAGGGTCCCATGCCCAGTAGCCGCCCCAGCCGAGCTCCATGTACGCCCACCAGCCGCCAAGCACGATACCGGCGCTGAGGAAGAGCCAGCCCGTCAGGGTGAAGGGGCGTGCGGCGCTCAGCCAGTGCATTTCCTCGCGGTTGCCGCTCATGGCCTGCGCAAGGGCCAGACAGCCGGGGATGACGAAGCCGCCGTAGCCGAGGAAGAGCAGCGGGGGATGGAAGATCATGCCCGGGTTCTGGAGCAGGGGATTGAGGCCGTGGCCGTCGGCAGGCGCGGGGCGCTGCATGGTGAACGGGTCGTTCCAGGTGGAGAGCAGGAGGCCGAAGAAGGCCATGATGATAAGGAAGAAGATGAGGAACCAGCTTCTGGTCTCGGCGCTGAGTTCGCGGTACGTGCGCGTGAAGAGGAAGGCCGTACCGCAGACGCTGACCATGAGGGCCCAGAACAGCAGGGAACCGGCCTGCCCGGCCCAGAAGGCCGTGGTGCGGTAGAAGAGCGGCAGGGCGCGCTCGGTGTAGTTCATCACGTATTCCAGCGTGAAATCGCTGGTGACAAGGGCGTACATGAGCACGCAGGAAGCGCCGATGAGGCAGAGGGAGACAAGGATCTGGGCGCGTTCGAGCCAGCGCAGTTCGCTGGTCCTGCCCTGCCAGAGCTGGGCTACGCCAACGGCGGAACCGGCAAGGGCGCAGAGCAGGGCGGCCAGCAGGGCGATATGGGCGGCAAGGTACATTGAGCCTCCGGGAAAGGGGGAGATGTGCCGGGCTTGGCGGAAAAAAGAACGCGCAAGGCAGGGCAGGCGCGTTCGGAAAGATCAGGCTGTCAGGCCTTTTCGCGGTTGGATTTCTCGTACTTGGAGGGGCACTTGGTCATAAGGGTCTTCGCCATGAAGGTCTTGCCTTCCATGCGGCCTTCCACAATGATTTCCGCGCCCTTCTCAAAGGTGTCGGGCAGGACGCCCCTGTACTGCACATAGATGGTGTCGGACGGGTTTTCAAGGTCGTGCATGGTGAAGCTGGCCCCAAGGCCGTTCTCCGGCTTCACGATGTCGCCTTTGGCCACGCCGAAGAGGCGGGCGGCCTTCAGCTTCTCCGAGGGGACCTGCACTGCTTCCGAAACGTTCAGATGGTAGGTGCAGTTTTCGGAAAGCGCCGAATACATCATGAAGCCCACACCGCCGGCAAAAAGGGCGAAGGCCAGCAGGTAGATGGAAAGATTCTTCTTTTTCGCAGCCATAGATCCTCCTGAGGGATGATATATCATCGGTCAGGCTTTTGTTTATTTCCGTGATTCAGCTCACAGTAAGGGACTAGGAATAAAACTAGCCCAGAAGGCCGTTCCCGTCCACATCTGGCAATACTTTGACAGAATTATACGCCGTCCGCAAGTAGTAACGATTCCTGATTTAGTGTTTTTGCGAAATTTTTTCCTGCTGTTCGCGGGCCTGCCCGGCCGCTTTGGCGCGGCGCTTGCGCGCCACTTCGCGCAGGTCGGCGGCAACGTCGCTTTCGTCCACGATCTCCTGCCCCAGCATTTCCTCGATGACGTCTTCAAGGGAGATGACGCCCGCAAGGCCGCCATACTCGTCGAGCACGGCGAAAAGGTGCTGATGCCGTTCAAGGAACTCCGCCAGAACCTTATCCAGGGTGATGGATTCCATGACGAAATGGATGGGCTGCATGATATCGCCGAGCTTGACGTCGCCCCTGTCCGAGTCGCGGTGCTGGACGATGTTCTTGCGCATCACAAAGCCCACGATGTCTTCCCTGTCTTCCGAGTACACGGGGATGCGGCTGAAGTTCCAGAAGTTGCGGGAGGTGTAGGCCTCGTCCACGGTGCAGTCTTCAGGAAGGGAGAAGACCACGGTGCGGGGCGTCATGACATCGTGCACGCGGCGCTGGTCGAGGGCGAGGATATTGCTGATGGCCGTTTCCTCGTAGCTTTGGATAGTACCGGCCTGAAGCGACATGCGGGCCATAGCCTTGATATCGTCTTCCGTGGCTTCCGGGCCGCTTTCCTTGGGGGTGAGGAGCTTGGTCAGCTGGCCCGTGAGCCATGTTGCCGGGCGCAGTACCGTGGTGAGGAAAGCCAGCGGCCAGGCCAGCAGGCGGCCAATGGGTTCGGGATAGGAGACGCCCAGCGTTTTGGGGATGATCTCGCCGAAGATCAGGACCAGCACCGTGAACACCGCGGCAAAGATCGGCGTATTTTCCGCACCGAGAGCGGCGGCGGCCAGAGCACCGGCCAGCGAGGCGCCTGCGGTGTTGGCGATGGTGTTCAGCGTGAGGATGGCCGAAATGGGCTGATCCACATTGGAGCGCAGGTGATGCAGTATTTCACCGGCCTTGGAGCCGGAATCGCGCATTTTTTCAAGGGTCGTCCACGGGATGGAGTAGAGCATGGCTTCCAGCGTGGAGCAGAGGGCGGAAATGGAGAGGGCCAGAACAACGGTGATGATAAGAGCGGTCATGGGAGGGGCGCACGGCCGGGGTTGAGTTGCAAAGATTCAGCATCATAGCCGAACAGAAGCGCTCCGGCAATGGCAGAAGGCGTGGATTTTCAGGAAAAGTCGTGCAGTTCAGGGTAAAGGCTGCATGGAACAGTTGGCTTTGAGGCCGCGATGTTCCAGATAGCCCGTTCCCCATGCGTACATGGATTGCAGAACAGGTCTGATGGTCTGCCCGAAGGGCGTGAGCGAGTATTCGACGCGGGGCGGGATGACGGGGAAGATCTCGCGGTGCACGAGTCCGTCGTGCTCCAGTTCGCGGAGCTGCTGGGTGAGCATCTTGGGGGTAGCTCCGGGCACGGCGCGGCGCAGTTCCGAAAAGCGCATGGCCCCGGACATGAGCTTCCAGAGGATGAGCGCCTTGTACTTGCCGCCCACAAGGCCGAGCGTGGCTTCCACCGGGCAGTGCCGTTCGGCACAGCAGGGGCTGTCGGCAGGGGCGGGGGCTTCCTTCGTATGCGGCAGGTCGGTGCGGCAGGCGTCGCATTCTTTCATTGCGGTATCCTTTTGGGTACTATATATCGGAAAAGTACGTTCTTGCATAAAACATATCCATAGCTATAAGAAAAGGGAAGGCTTTTCTCTGCCTCTCACAACGAAAGCATCTTTCAAGGAGTTTTTACCATGAAGAAGGTTATGAATATCGAAGGTATGCGCTGCCCCCACTGCTCTGCGAACGTGGAAAAGGCCCTTTGCGCCCTTGAAGGCGTGAAGAGCGCTGTGGTGGACCTTGTCGCCAAGACCGCTACCGTGGAGGCCGAGGATTCCGTGTCTGACGCCGCTCTGGCCGCCGCCGTGGACGACCTCGGCTTCGACGTGAAGTCCATCGCCTGATTTCCGCCCTGCGGCATGATGGAGACCGGGGCGCGCTCCGGTCTTTTTTTATCCATGACCCTTCCTTTTAAAAGGGGGAGCAGATGAAAACGAACCCTGACATCCTGCGTTTCCGCATCGAGGGTATGTTCTGCGGGGCCTGTTCCGCGCGTTCCCAGCGGGCGCTGAACAAGATGGACATCGTGGACAGCGCCTCGGTGAGTCTTGCCGACGGGACAGCCCAGATACGCCCTGCCGAAGGGGCACTCGGGCCTGACGGCGAGGGGCTCGATGCCTTCATCCAGACCGTCTGCGAGCGTGTGAGCAAGCTTGGCTTCACGGCGTCCTACCTTCCGCCGGATACGGACGAGCACGACCTCTGGGCGGAAGAACAGGCCCGCACCGCCGCCGACCTTGCCACGCGCCGCCGCCGTCTCGTCACGGAATTCATCTTTGCCGTACCGCTCATCATCGTAGCGATGGGCGCGCACTGGGGCATGCCTCTCCCCGGCTGGCTGGATGCCCACGAAAGCCCGCTGGCCTTCGCCCTGTTCCAGCTCGTGCTGACTGTCCCGATAGTCTGGTCGGGCCGCGATTTCTACAGAAACGGCATCCCGCTTCTTTTGCGCGGCGCGCCGAACATGGATTCCCTTGTTTCCATGGGGACGGGCGCGGCTCTGCTCTACAGCCTGTGGAGCACCTGCGAGATAGCCCTGGCGTCCACGCCGGAGGCCGTCCATGCTGGCGTCATGGGCCTGTACTACGAATCCGCAGGTATGCTCATCGCGCTCATCTCTCTGGGCAAGTATCTGGAATCCCTGTCGCGCACGCGCACCTCGGAAGCCATACGCGGCCTTATGGAGCTGACCCCGGAAAGCGTGGAGCGGGTGCTTGAAAGCGGCGAGACCCGCGAGACGGCCGTAAAGTCCGTCATGCCCGGGGACAGACTGCTCATCAAGCCCGGTTCGCGCATCCCTGTGGACGGCGTGGTGTTCGAAGGGCAGTCGGCCCTCGATATGTCCAGCCTGACCGGCGAATCCATCCCCGTGGACGTGAAGGAAGGCGACGAGGTGAGCGCAGGCACGCTCAACGTGAGCGGCGCTTTCGTCATGGAAGCCCGTCGCGTAGGCGCGGACACGGCCCTTGCCCGCATCATCCATCTGGTGCGCGAGGCGCAGGGCTCAAAAGCCCCCATCGCCAGCCTTGCCGACCGTATCAGCCTGTATTTCGTTCCGTCCGTCATCCTGCTTGCCACGGCGGCGGGGCTGGGCTGGCTGTGGCTGGGCGGCCTGCCCTTCGGGGAGGCTCTCCGGGTTTTCGTGGCGGTGCTCGTGGTGGCCTGCCCCTGCGCCCTCGGCCTTGCCACGCCCATGTCCATCATGGTGGCCAGCGGTCGCGGCGCACAGCTTGGCGTGCTGATGAAGAACGGCACGGCGCTCGAAGCCTCGGGCCATCTCGATACCATCGTGTTCGACAAGACCGGCACGCTCACCGAGGGCCAGCCGCGTCTTTCGAGCCTTTTCTCTGAAGAGGACGAGAACGAGGCCCTGCGCCTTGCCGCCTCTCTGGAAGCCGTATCCGAACATCCTCTGGCCCGTGCCGTGCTCGAAGCCGCCAAGGAGCGCGGTCTGCCTGTTGCGCCTGTGGAGAACTTCACGGCGGTCAGCGGGCAGGGCGTCATGGGTACGGTGGAAGGGAAGCCCCTGCTTCTCGGCAACGAAAGCCTGCTGAACGAGCATGGCATCCGTCTTGCCCCTGCGCAGAAGGCCCGGCTCGAAGCGCTGGCTGACGGTGGGCAGACGCCCCTCCTCCTTGCCGCAGACGGAAGATTCCTTGCCCTCATCGGTGTGGCCGATCCGCTCCGGGAAGAGACGCCCGGCATCATAGCCGAGCTTCGGCAGATGGGCCTGCGCGTCCTCATGCTCAGTGGCGACAACGAGCGTACCGCCCGCGCCGTGGCGTCCCGTGCCGGTATCGACGAGGTCATTGCCGGTGTGCGCCCGGACGGCAAGGAAGCCGTGATCGCCCGCCTCCAGTCCGAGGGGCGCTGTGTGGCTATGGTGGGCGACGGTATCAACGACGCCCCGGCCCTTGCCCGTGCCAACGTGGGCATGGCTATGGGAAGCGGTATCGACGTGGCTATGGAGGCCGGTGACGTGGTGCTCCTGCGCGGCCTGCCCGGCGTGAAGACCGCTATCGGCCTTGGCCGTGCCTCGCTGGCCAATATCCGCCTCAGCCTGTTCTGGGCCTTCGCCTACAACGTCCTGCTCGTGCCCGTGGCCGCAGGCCTGCTCCTGCTCTTCGGCGGCCCCGCCCTCTCCCCCATGCTCGCCGGTGCCGCCATGTCCCTCTCCTCCGTCTCCGTCGTCACCAACGCCCTGCGCCTGAGAAGATTTGAAGGATAGAGAACTGGGAAGGCGCTGCCTTCCCAGACCCATCCGGCAGGGAGATGATCTCCCTGCACCCACATTAGCGAAGCCCCCTGTCCGAATATATTCGGACAGGGGGCTTCGCAATTGAGGGGGCTCGGGGGAAATCATTTCCCCCGGCGGGGTATGGGGCAGAGCCCCATTCTTTTCTTACAGCACAGCGCCGCCGAGGTCTTTGGAGAAGGTGCGGGGGGAGCGCAGGGAGTGGATGAGGGAGTCGGAGCATTCGCCGGAGAAGATATCGTCCTTGCTGGCGAGCAGGGCGAGGGGCAGGACATCGTCGGCATGAGAGACGAGCTGGATATCGAGCGCCTTGACGATCTCTTCCGGCACTTCCTTGAGGTCTTTTTCGTTGTCGGCCGGGATGAGCACGGTTTTCATGCCGGAGCGGCGGGCGGCGAGGAGCTTTTCCCGCAGGCCGCCGATGGGCAGGACGCGGCCGCGCAGGGTGATCTCGCCGGTCATGCACACGTCATTGCGCACCGGGATGCCCAGAAGGGCGGAAGCGAGGGACGTGGCAAGCGTGATGCCAGCGGAAGGGCCGTCCTTGGGCACGGCGCCTTCGGGCACATGGATATGCAGGTCGATATCCTTGTGGAAGTCGTCGCGCAGGCCGAGGCGGCAGGACAGGGAGCGAAGCCACGAGAAAGCGGCCTGGGCCGATTCCTTCATCACCTCGCCAAGCTTGCCCGTGACCTGCACCTTGCCGGAACCGGGCATGACCACGGTTTCAATATAGAGCAGGTCGCCGCCGGAGCCGGTATAGGCAAGGCCGGCCACCACGCCGGGCAGGGCGCTGGTCTCGCGCTCGTCGTAGCGGTATTTCTTCACGCCGAGGAACGCGGCGAGCTTCTGGAGCGTGATGTTCACACAGCGGGACGTGTCGCCGCCTTCTACGAGCTGGATGGCCACCTTGCGGCACAGGGCGGCTATCTCGCGTTCAAGGTTGCGCACGCCGGATTCGCGGGTGTAGGAACGGATGACTTCGAGCAGGGCATTGTCCGAGAGCTTCATGTTCTCGGGCTTGAGGCCGTGCAGTTTCCACTGGCGGGGCAGAAGGAACTGCCGTGCTATTTCCACCTTCTCGCCTTCAAGGTAGCTGGAAAGTTCGAGTACTTCCATGCGGTCGAGGAGAGGGGCGGGGATGCCGGACTTGGAGTTGGCCGTGGTGATGAAGAAGACCTGCGAAAGGTCGTAGTCGAGGTCGAGGTAATGGTCGTTGAAGGTGCTGTTCTGTTCCGGGTCCAGCACTTCGAGGAGCGCGGAAGCAGGGTCGCCCCGGAAGTCCACGGTCATCTTGTCGATCTCGTCGAGGCAGAACAGGGGATTGTTGGACTTGGCGCGCTTCAGCGCCATGATGATCTTGCCGGGCAGGGCGCCGATGTAGGTGCGGCGGTGGCCACGTATCTCGGCCTCGTCGCGCACGCCGCCAAGGGAGATGCGCACGAATTCGCGGCCCGTGGCCTCGGCTATGGACTTGGCAAGGGAGGTCTTGCCCACGCCGGGAGGCCCGACAAGGCAGAGGATAGGCCCTTTGAGCGCGCCGGAAAGCTTCTGCACGGCAAGGTATTCGAGGATGCGGGTCTTGGCCTTTTCAAGGCCGTAGTGGCCGCCGTCCAGCACGCCGCGCGCCTTGTCGAGGTCGATGTCGATTTCCTTGAGCTCGTTCCACGGCAGGTCGAGTATCCAGTCCACGTAGTTGCGGCCCACCACGTATTCGGCGGAACCGGGCTGCATCTGGCGGAGCTTGTGCACTTCGCGCAGGGCCTTTTCGCGCGGCTCTTCCGGCATGTTCTTGGCCTTGAGCTGCTCTTCGAGCTCCAGCAGTTCGGCGGCCACGTCGTCATGGCCCAGTTCCTTGTGGATGGCCTTGATCTGCTCAGTAAGGTAGTACTCGCGCTGGTTCTGCTCCATCTGCGCCTTGACGCGGCTCTTCACGGTCTTGTCGATGCGCGAGTTGACCAGTTCGCCGCCCATGTACTGATAGACCTGGCGCAGGCGCTCGCCCTTGTCGAGTATCTCCAGAACGGCCTGCTTGTGCAGATAGTCCACCTTGAGCACCGGGGCTACGGCGTCGGCAAGCTGGCCCGGCTCTTCGATGAGGGCGAAGGCCGCGAGCTGTTCCGGCGTGATGCGGCGGTTCTGGCGGCAGGCTTCGGACAGCGCTTCCTGCAGGGCTTCCACCACGGCAGGCAGTTCCTTGTCTTCCAGCATGGCTTCTTCCAGCTTGCGGGTGCGCAGGCGGGGGAAGGAACGGTCCCCGAAGGGGGACGTGGCGTTCAGCGGGAGCCAGGATGCGCGGTACAGGCCTTCGCAGACCAGCTTGATAGTGCCGTCCTGCAGGCGCTCCACGCGCTGGACGCGGCTGACCACGCCCACCATGAAGAGGTCGGTGAGGCCGGGGCGCTCGATGGCGGAATTGGTCTGCGCCACAAGGAAGATGTGCTTGTCGTATTCCGTGACGGCACTGTTGATGGCGTTCACAGAGGCGGAACGCCCCACATGGAACGTCATGACCGCACCCGGGAACATCACCACTTCACGAAGGGTGATGACGGGAAGCTCCAGCGTAGTCTGTTCAGACATAGAAACCTCGGGATTTCTCAGAAGCGAGAATGCGTTCCGCCCCCTGTTCGCTTGCGGTGCGGGGCGGAACGCAAAGAGCGGGGCAGGCTGCCCCGGTGAAAGTTTGATCCGTCTAAGCGGCGGCTTTGCCAAGAAGGGGCTGTTCCGTCCCTTCGATGACGCCGCGCGTGATGACGCATTCGTCCACGTCCTTGAGGGCGGGCAGCTCGTACATGATGTCGAGCATCACTTTCTCAAGTACGTTGCGCAGGCCGCGCGCGCCGGTCTTGTTCTCGATGGCCTTTTCGGCCACGGCGCGGAGGGCTTCGTCTTCGAAGCGAAGGGCTACGCCGTCCAGTTCAAACAGCTTCTGATACTGCTTGACCAGCGCGTTCTTGGGTTCGGTCATGACGCGGAGCAGGTCGTCCACGCTGAGTTCCTCCACGTGCGTGATGACCGGGATACGGCCGATGAACTCAGGGATGAGGCCGAACTGCACAAGGTCGGAGGGAACGAGGCGGTCGAGGAGTTCGCCGAGGCGGTGTTCGGTCTTCTTCTCGATATTGGCCGCAAAGCCCATGGTCGTGCCGCGCGAACGCGATTCCACCAGCTTTTCGAGGCCGATGAACGCGCCGCCCATGATGAACAGGATGTTCGAGGTGTCCATGCGGATGAACTCCTGCTGGGGGTGCTTGCGGCCGCCCTTGGGCGGGATGCTGGCCACCGTGCCTTCGATGATCTTCAGCAGGGCCTGCTGGACGCCTTCGCCCGACACGTCGCGGGTGATGGAAGGGCCGTCGGCCTTGCGGGAGATCTTGTCGATCTCGTCGATGTAGATGATGCCGCGGCAGGCGGCGTCGAGGTCGTAGTCGGCGTTCTGCAGGAGCTGGACGAGGATGTTCTCCACGTCTTCACCCACGTAGCCCGCTTCGGTAAGGGTGGTGGCGTCGGCTATAGCGAAGGGGACTTTCAGCACGCGGGCGAGGGTGCGGGCAAGAAGGGTCTTGCCGCTGCCGGAAGGGCCGAGCAGAAGGATATTGCTCTTCTCCAGCTCCACGCCTTCGATGGCCCCGGCATGGAACACGCGCTTGTAGTGGTTGTGCACGGCCACGGAAAGGATCTTCTTGGCCTTTTCCTGACCGATGACATACTCGTCGAGGCGGGCCTTGATCTCCTGCGGGGTAAGCAGGCCGGTGGGCACGCTGTCTTCCGAGTCCTTCCTGTCCTGTTCGGCCATGATGGCGGCGCAGGCCCCCACGCACATATCGCAGATGGCCACGTCGCCCTGCATGACGAAATGCTTGGCGTCATAGCTGCTCTTTCCGCAGAACGAGCAGAACATTTCTCTGTCTTCGCTCATATCACTTCCCCGCAATGGCGGCCACGTCGCGGCGGCTGGTGAGGATACGGTCGATGATGCCGAACTTCAGGGCTTCTTCGGGAGACATGAAGTTGTCGCGTTCGCAGGCGGCGGCCACGGCCTTTTCGCTGTTGCCGGTGTTCTCGGCAAGGATGCGGTTAAGGTTCTTCTTGAGGCGGAGGCCTTCCTTCACATGGAGTTCCATGTCGGTGATCTGCCCCTGCGTGCCAGCGGAAGGCTGGTGTATCATGATGCGGCTGTTGGGCAGGGCATAGCGCATGCCCTTGGCGCCGCCGGCCAGCAGGAAAGCGCCCATGCTGGCGGCTTGGCCCATGCACATGGTGGCCACGGGCGGGGCGATGAACTGCATGGTATCGTAGATGGCCATGCCCGCCGTGACGGAACCGCCGGGGCTGTTGATGTACATATAGATCTCCTTCTCGGGATCCTGAGATTCGAGGAAGAGGAGCTGGGCGCAGATGAGGGAGGCGGTGCTGTCGTTCACTTCATCGCACAGCAGGACGATGCGGTCCTTGAGCAGGCGGGAGAAGATGTCGTACGAGCGTTCGCCCCGGCCGCTGTTCTCGATAACGAAGGGGATGGTCACGGTTAGGCTCCTTATGGCGCTTCCGGCCTTAGAGGGCGTTCGGCGCGTATAAAAAAAGTGTTCCTCGAGCCGAAGGGCAGGAGGAACACCTTTTTCGGCTTTAAAAATTATTCAGCCTTGGCTTCGGGAGCGACCTTCTGGGCCTTGTCGAACATGAGGGCAAGAGCCTTGCTGGTCATGATGCGGTCCTGAATGTCGTTCACGGCGCCGTTCTGATACATGGCATTGCGCATCTGCTGGAAGTCCTGTTTGTACTGCTTGGCCATCTGGGCGATCTGCATATCCACTTCCTGAGCGGACACTTCGATCTTTTCGCGGCGGGCAAGGGCAAGGAGGAAGATGAACATGCGGGCGCGTTCTTCGGCCTGCTTGCGGGTCTCTTCGCCCATGTTCTTCAGGCTTTCGTCAGCGGCGGCCTTGTCCATGCCCTGCTGTTCCAGGTAGTCGCGGATCTCGGCTTCGTATTCAGCCTGATGGTTCTTCAGCACGGCTTCGGGAATGGGGAATTCCACGCCTTCGAGCACAGCGTCCATGAGCTTCTGCTGGGCTTCGGTATGCACCTTGTCGGCCTTGGCCTGAGAAGCCTGCTGGAAGATCATGGTCTTCAGGGCTTCGAGGCTGGGGAAGCCGAACTTCTTGGCGTAGTCTTCATCCATTTCGGGAAGGACTTCGCGGCTGATCTTGCGGAGCTTCACGCGCAGGTCAACGGTCTTGCCGCGCAGGGACTCGTCGATATGGTCTTCGGGGCAGACCATGGAGCCGGTGCCTTCCTCGCCGGCCTTGAGGCCGCGGATGATATTGTCGAGCTCGGAGAGTTCCTTGCCTTCCTTGGGTTCGGAGAGCTGGATGGTGTAGTTTTCGACCTTCATGCCGGGAACGGGCTTGCCGTCCACGTCGCCGTCCACGTCGATGGTGACCACGTCGCCGGTCTGGGGCAGGCGTTCTTCGGTCACGTCTTCGAGGGAAGCGGTGCTCTTGAGCAGGCGGCCGGTGAAGTCGGCGATTTCTTCTTCAGTGAGCTCGAGGGAGGGCATTTCCACGGTGAGGGCGGAAAGGTCTTCGGGGAGCTTCACGTCGGGAAGGGTATCGAAGGAGAAGGAGAACTTCAGTTCCTGGCCGCGCACGATGGGGTCGCCATCGAATTCCAGGCGGGACATGGGCTTCAGGTCTTCTTCGCGGAGGATGGCGGCGATGCGCTGTTCAACGAGGATCTCGGTGGCGCGGCCCATCACTTCGCCGGGGAAGCGCTTTTCGATGACGGAGGCGGGAACCTTGCCCTTGCGGAAGCCGGGGATGGTGACGGAAGCGCCCACTTCCTTGGCGGCGGCGGTGAGGCCGGCGTTCACTTCTTCAACAGAGATGACAACGCTGACCTTGCGGTTGAGTTCGGAAACGACTTCGATGCTGTGAGAC
Organism: Mailhella sp.; assembly: GCA_017408905.1. Lineage (GTDB taxonomy): Bacteria > Desulfobacterota > Desulfovibrionia > Desulfovibrionales > Desulfovibrionaceae > Mailhella. Next base: position 25,733 of record JAFQTU010000031.1, read on the forward strand.
ATGACGGTGAAACTCCTTATGGATGGCCTGCCGCACGGTCGGCGGCGGGAAGATGGCAGAGGGTGGTGCGAGAGGAGAGGCTTGAACTCTCATGGATCACTCCGCTGGATCCTAAGTCCAGTGCGTATGCCAATTTCGCCACTCTCGCACAAAATGCACACTGCAAGGGGATGAATTTAACACAGCTTTGTGCGGTAGGCAAGAGCGGAACTTGTTGTCCGTACTGGAAAATCCTCTGTTTTCTTCCTTCGGGAGGCCTTCCCGAGCGCGGGCCCGTGGAGCGGGCAGGAAAAGGCGGGGCTTTGCGAGGGGTCAATGCGCCCGCCGTCCTGAGCTTGCCTGTCTCTGCCTAGGCGGCGTAGAGCTTGTCCTTCAGCCAGTCCTTCATGGTGTCGGAAGGCATGAACACGCCCTTGAGCCTGCCGAATTCCTTGTGGAAATCAGCGCGGAGCTCTTCGGGGAGCGGGTGCACCCACAAATCTTCCGTAGCTTCGGAATTGCGCATCACAAGGCGCAGGGTGGGGTTTTCGCTCCAGTTGTCGAGCACGAAATAGTGGGCGAAGTCGTCCTTGGAGCGGACGGGGGCGTGTTCGGCGTGCCAGTCGTGGTTGCCCCATTCGAGGTAAAGAGTCACGGCGTCGGCAGGGTCGAGGTTCCATTCTATGGGGAGCTGGCTGAAATGCTTGAGCTGTTCGGCGGTATTGTAATGCATGGTGTTCTCCTTGTGGCGGCGTACAGAAAAGAGAGAGGAATTTTTTCAGGATTGATTCCTGTTAAGTTCAAGCTAGGCATCTTTTGTTCTCTTGTCAAGAATAATTCTCGTTATCAATTTATTTCCTTTTCTTTGCCTCCAAGGGGCGGCGCGGGCGGGAGCGCAGGGCAAAAGAAAAGCCTGCTTCCGAAGAAACAGGCTTTCCAAATGTTAGAATTGTCTAATTTCAGATGAGGCCGTAGCGGCTGTTGAGCAGGGTCTTGAGGGTCTCAACGGTCTTTTCCGTGGGGGCGCACAGGGGCAGGCGCATTTCGCTGTCCATGCGGCCCATGAGGGAAAGGGCGGTCTTGCAGGGGATGGGGTTGCTTTCCACGAACATGGCGCGGTTCATGGGCTCCAGTTCGTAATGCAGCTTACGGGCTTCGGCGTAGTCGCCGCGTTCGCAGGCGGCGGTGAGGCGGCTCATGGTGTTGGGGAGCACGTTGGACACCACGGAAATGACGCCCTTGCCGCCCACGGAGTAGGTGGGCACAACGGTGAAGTCGTCGCCGGAAAGCAGGATGAAGTCTTCGGGGCACTGCTCGATGATATCGGAGATCTGCACGAGGTTGGCGGTAGCTTCCTTGCAGCCGATGACATGGCCGAGTTCGCGGGCCATGCGGGCCTGCGTGGAAGGCAGGACGTTGGAGCCGGTGCGGCCGGGCACGTTGTACACGAACATGGGGATGGCCACGGCGTCGTTGATGGCCTTGAAGTGCTGGAAGATGCCTTCCTGCGTGGGCTTGTTGTAGTAGGGGGAGATGAGCAGGACGGCATCGGCGCCGACGCTCTTGGCGTGCTTGGTAAGGCTGACGGCTTCGATGGTATTATTGGAACCCGCACCGGCGATGACGGGCACGCGGCCCTTGACCTGATCCACGCAGATGCGGATGGCGGCTTCGTGTTCGGCATGGCTCATGGTGGCGGATTCGCCGGTGGTGCCGCAGGGAACGACGCCGTTCACACCCTGTTCGATCTGCCATTCGATGTGGGCGCGATAGGCTTCTTCGTCGATAGTGCCGTTCTTGAACGGCGTGATCAGTGCGGTGATAGTTCCGTGAAACATAGCATTCTCCCAGAAAAGTTCGAGACCTGTGTAATCGTACTGCTGTTGTGACATCGACACGAATCCGCGTCAAGCCGCGTGATACGAAGTACAAGGTTTTGTTATCGATATGCAGCCGCGTTCCGGCCGTTCAGTTCCATATGTCCCGCAGGAAGGGAAGCAGGGCTTCGAGGGCGCTTTCCGCATCCATGGCAAGGGTGGCCCCTGCCGCGTTCTTGTGGCCTCCGCCGCCGAACTGGGCGGCCGCCTCCCTTACGCTGTCGCTGCCCGAGGAACGGAGGCTGGCCTTGGTGAAGAGCCTGCCGTCCTTTTCTTCCTCGCGCAGGAGCAGGGACACGCGCACCCCGGCAAGCCTGCGGAGCTGTTCCACAAAGCCTTCCGCGTCTTCGCGGCGGCTGCCGGTCTCGGCAAGGGCGGCGCGGCTCACGCAGGCGGCGGCAAGCCTGCCGCCTTCGAGCAGGCGGGTCTCGCTCATCAGGCGGCCCCAGAGGCGCAGCTTGGCTTCGCTCCAGTTGTTTTCCAGCTTTTCCCGCAGGGCGGCGATGTCCAGCCCCTGTTCGCGGAGCAGGGCCGTGAGGCGCAGGGCACAGGGCGTGGTGTTGCCGTAGCTGAAGTTACCGGTGTCGGACGCAAGGGCCACGTAGAGCGCTTCCGCCAGCGGCCCCTTCAGGGGAACGCCGAGTTCCAGCGCGATGAGGCCCGCAAGCTCGCCCGTGGCCGAAGCCGTGGGGACGGCCCAGTTGCCCGCGCTCCCGAAGTGGGGATTGGCGAGGTGATGGTCGATGTCCAGCGTGGGCACGGCGTCCATGAGTTCCTGAAGCGCTTCGCCAGCGCGGGAACGGTCGCCGCAGTCCAGCACGGCGATGAGCTCAGGCCGCCAGGGCAGGTCTTCCAGGCGCGTGACCACAGGGGTGGGGGCTTCGAGGAAGCTCAGGAAGCCGGGGATGCCGTCCTCGTTGAAGACGCAGACTTCCTTCCCGAGGCTGTGCAGGGCCCATGCCAGCGTGAGGCAGGAGCCTATGGCGTCGCCATCGGGGTGGGTGTGCGCGGTGACGAGCACCCGGCTGTGGGAGCGGAGCGCGCCGAGGATGTCCGAAGGCACGGCGTACGGGGCTTTGATCTCAGTCGTCATAGAAGAACTCAAGGTCGCTGTAGGTCATTTCTTCTTCGCACACCGCTTCCATCATGAGCAGGCATTTGTCCATGCGGGACTGCAGGTGGCGTTCGCTGTTGCTCACCGAAACTACCTGAAGGCGCAGGCGCACGAGGGATTCTTCCGTGCCCGCTTCCGCAATGGCCACGTTGAAGGTGTTGCGCACCTTCTGCTTCAGGCTGTTGGCCACGCGGCGCTTGCCCTTGAGGGAATCGTTGCCGTGCAGTGCGTATTCGACCGTGAGGACGCCGATGACCATGACGGGCCTGCCTTGCGTTTAGGAGCGGTAGTCGGAATTGCAGGTGACGTAATCGTGGGAAAGGTCGGAAGCCAGCAGGCGGGATTCACCCGGGCCGTCGCCCATCACCACGTCGAGGGGAAGGTCAACGCCCTTGAGCGGCTCTTCGAGCAGGGCGTCGAAGTCGAGGTCGGTGGGGCGGCCTTCGCGGAACAGTTCCACGCCGCACAGGGTCACGCGCAGGGCCATGGGGTCGAAGTCCACACCGGCGCGCCCGGCGGCGGCCACGATGCGGCCCCAGTTCGGGTCGCGGCCGAACATGGCGGTCTTGACGAGCTGGGAATGGCCGATGGTGCGGGCCACCTTTTCGGCGTCCTCGTCGCAGGCGGCGCCGGTCACGTGGATGTGCATGACCTTGGTCGCGCCTTCGCCGTCCTTCACGAGCAGGTAGGCGAGCTCGCCCAGCACTTTGGTGAGCGCCTTTTCGAGCACAGGCAGGTCTTCGGCTTCCACCTTCACGCCGGAAGCGCCGTTGGCGAGGCCGTAGAGAGAGTCGTTGGTGGAGGTGTCGCCGTCCACGCTCACGCGGTTGAAGGTGGCGTCCACGGCGCGGCGGAACATGGCGGACCATGCGTCAGGCTCCACGGCGGCGTCGGTGAGCACAAGGGAGATCATGGTGGCCATGTTGGGGCAGATCATGCCCGCGCCCTTGGCCACGGCGGCGAAGCGCACCGTGCCGCCCTTGAGCTGGAGTTCACGCCCGGCCATCTTGGGGAAGGCGTCGGTGGTCATCATGGCGCGCACAAGGCCTTCCACGTCGGTCTTGCCGAGGGAGGCGATGAGGGAGGGCACGGCGGCGGCCCACTTGTCCATGTTCATCTGTGCGCCGATGACGCCGGTGGAGGCGGGGAGTATGTCTTCGGGCTCCACGTCCATGCCGGCTTCCTTGAGGGCGGCGCTGACCATGCCGAGGGACAGGTGGCAGTTGCCCATGCCCTGTTCGCCGGTGCAGGCGTTGGCCTGGCCGGAATTGATGAGGATGCCGCGCACGCCTTCCGCTCCGGCGGCCTCGAGATGGGCCTGCGACACGAGCACGGGCGCGGCCTTGAAAAGATTGGTGGTGAACACGCCTACGGCGGTAGCGGGAACGTCGCTGAGGACAAAGCCTATATCGTTGCGGTCGAGCTTCTTATTGCGGAAATCGGCATTGGCCGCGGCAAGGCGGAAGCCTTGGGGGATCTGTATCATGGAGCGCCTCCATCGAAGGTAGGGAATACCGCGCAAATCTGCCACAGTTGACAGCGTCATGCAAGGCTTCTGAAGCCGTTCAGGGGGCAAAATGCCGCCTTGCGCGTGCAAGGCCGCCGTGCTATCCTGCGTGTTGGCTCAATTCCCTTTTGTCCTTCAGCAAGGCCGTTGAGGCCGACCTTTTTCTATGTCCGAACTCTCTGAAAAGAAACCGTTTGCGGCGCTTCGCGAATACGGCGAAGCCCTGCTCTGGGCTCTGGTTTTCGCGCTGGTCATCCGCGCCTTCGTCGTGCAGGCCTTCACCATTCCTTCCGGCTCCATGCTTCAGACCGTGCAGATAGGCGACTTCGTTCTGGTGAACAAGTTCGTTTACGGGGTGAAGATCCCCTTCACCGACAGCTACGCCTTCCGCGGTTCCGACCCTGAGCGCGGCGACATCATCGTGTTCAAGTATCCCAAGGATACGGATACCGATTATATCAAGCGCATCGTGGGCGTGCCCGGCGACGTGCTGGAAATGAAGGACAAGAAGTTCTACCGCAACGGCCAGCTCGTGCAGGAAGGCTACGTCCAGCACACCCGCGCCCACACCGCCTACGACAATTTCGGTCCTGTCAAAGTCCCGGCCGACAGCTACTTCGTCATGGGCGACAACCGCGACAACTCCCTCGATTCCCGCGACTGGGGCTTCGTGCCGCGCGGCTATATCCACGGCAAGGCATGGCGCCTCTACTGGTCGTGGGATTCCAGCACCAACACCCCGCGCTGGGGCCGCATCGGCAGTCTTGTGGAATAGCGGGGAAAGTCGTGCAGCGTATTCCTGAACCCCTGAAAAATCTGGTGGACCAGCTCGCCCGCCTTCCCGGCCTCGGCCCCAAGTCCGCCATGCGTGCGGCCATGACACTGCTCAAGTGGCCGGAAGCCGAAGTGCGCCGCCTTGGCAAGGGTATTTACGACCTGCGGGACAGCCTGCACCTCTGCTCCCGCTGCGGCGGCCTTGCCGATTCCGACCCCTGCCCCATTTGCTCCGATGCCGAGCGCGACCGTACCCAGCTCTGCCTCGTGGCCGAATGGGACAGTATGCTCACCATGGAGGAGGGCAATTTCTACAAGGGGCAGTACATGATACTGGGCGGCCTGCTGGCCCCTCTTGACCACAGCCCTGCCGAATCCCTTGAAGTGGACCGCCTGCGCGAACGCCTTGCCGAAGGCGAGGTGGAAGAGCTTATCCTTGCGCTTGGCGCTACCGCCGAGGCCGAGGCTACGGCCTCCTATGTGAAGGATCAGGTCAGCGCCCGCTTCCCCGGCGTGCGCGTGACCAGGCTTGCCCAGGGCATCCCGCTGGGCGCGGAAGTGAAATACATGGACCGCGAGACTCTGCGCCAGTCTCTGCGCTACCGTCAGTCTCTGTAGAAGGAAAACGATATGGCTTTCTTCTTTGCACCGCGTCAGGCGAGGACCACGCTCGTCTGCCCGCTCTGCGGCGAAGTTCTGGATATCCGCCGCACCTGCCACGAGGCCTATATGCAGTGCTCGGGATGCCGCAAGGCTTTTCCTCTCACGCAGTTCATCAAGCAGATGGACGAGGTGATGGAAGAGTTCCTCGAGCGCCTTTATTCCGACCGGGTCTGACCTTATCTGCCGCACAGGGGCGGGAAGCCGCCCCGGGCCGCGTACGGCCTTTCTTTACGGAGCCAGCATGAGCCGCAGCCGTTCCTTCTTTTCCGAGTTCCAGCCCCTCACGTCCATAGGATGCTTCCTTCTGGCGAACACCGTGCTGTTCTTTCTGGCGCGGCTGGTCCTGCTGTATCTGCTTTTCCCGGAGATAGCGGACAAGGGCGAGATCCCGCAGGCGCTGTACATCGGCCTGAAGTTCGATGCCCGCATGGCCGTGTTCATGTCGCTCCCTCTGGCTTTCTGCCTGCTGTGGCCCAGCCTTGAGCGCGCCGTTTCCGGGCCGGAGCCTGCCTCCGGCTGGTCGCCTGTGCGTACGGTGCTCCTCTGGGTGACGGGGCTTATGGCGGCCGGGGCCATGCTCGTCTATATCTTCGACTTCGGCTTCTTCTTCTACCTGCACCAGCATATCGACATGGGGGCCAACGTCTTCCTCGAAGACCCGTCCGAATCCGTGCGCATGGTCTGGCAGAGCTACCCGGTCATCCTCATCCTGCTGGCCTTCATCGCCCTGCTGTACGCCTATCTGGCGAACTTCAAGGCCTTTTTGCGCCTGCACGAACCCTGCCCCATACGCCCCAAGGGCCGCTTTGCCGACGGCGTGAGCCGCAAATGGCGCGCGCTGGTCACGGTATGCACGCTGGTCATGCTCTTTATCGTGGGCTACGGCCAGATAAGCTCCAACCTCTTCCCCCTGCGCTGGAGCAACGCCTATTTCAGCACCGACGGCAATATCACCCTGCTGGCCATCAATCCCATCCAAAATCTTTACGACACCCGCAACTTCGGCAAGGCCGTACCGCCCAGCGAAAAGGCCACCCGCGAGGCATGGCCCCGCATGGCCCAGTACCTGCGCGTGGCGGAAGGGGCTGAACCGCTCTCCTATCTGCGCTATGTGCCGGGCAGGGAGATGGAGAAGCGCCCCAATATCGTGATCATCATCATGGAATCCCTGTGCTGGGAGCGCACGTCGCTTGCCCCGTCCATGCCGGCGGAACTCGGCAGGGATATCGACCCTACTCCCTTCCTCCGCGAACTTGCGCCCAAGAGCCTCTATTTCCCCAATTTCTACGCCCCCACCCGCACCACGGCCCGTGCCGTGTTCACCACTATCAGCGGTGTGCCGGACGTGAACCACTCCGGCGGCACGACCTCGCGCAATCCCAAGCTGGTGGATCAGGCCACCGTGCTCAACGAATTTGCGGGCTACGAAAAATATTACATGATAGGCGGCAACGCCAACTGGGCCAATATCCGGGGCATGCTCCAGTACAACACCTCCGGCCTGCATCTGCTTGAGGAAAGCTCGTGGGAAGCCCCCAATATCGACGTGTGGGGCATTTCCGACATCGCCCTGTTCCGCGAATCCATCGACGTGCTCTCCAAGGGGAAGAAGCCCTTCATCTCCGTCATCCAGACGGCCTCTTTCCACCGGCCCTACACCATTCCGGATGACAACGAGGGCTTTGTCCTGCCCGAAGCTCCCAGCGCCGAAGCTCTGGCCTGGTACGGCTATGAACACGCCGAGGAGTACCGCGCCCTCAAGCTCTCCGACCATGCCCTGCGCCGCTTCTTTGCCAAGGCCAGCAAGCAGGACTGGTTCAACGATACCGTCTTTGTCATCTTCGGCGACCACGGCCTGAACCACAATTCCACGAACATCACGCCTGCCGTGCGGGCCTGCAATCTGCAAGGCTGGCATGTGCCGCTCCTCATCTACGCGCCCGGCGGCCATGTGAAGCCCGGCGTGAACGAAAGCTTCCATGTCCAGCCCGACGTGCTGGCCTCTATGGCCGCGCTTGCCGGTGTGGAGCACTTCAACAATACGTTTGGCCGTAATATGTTCGACCCCGGCATGGCCGAGGATGACGCCGCGTTCATCAGCTCCGGGGACGCTACCCGCTACCTGCTTAAGGACGGCTACGTCTATGCCATCAAGCCTTCCGGCAACGCCCTCTACCGCCTTGACGAGAATACGCCGGACGGCAGGGCGCGCGACCTCTCGAAGGAAGAGCCGGAACGCGCCGCCGCCATGCATCGGCAGGCCATGGATTTTTACTACACGTCGCAGTGGCTCCTGCACAACAACGGCAAGCGCAAGGTGGAAGAAGCCCGTGCCGCGCTGAAAAAGGAACAGTAGCATGGTCACGGTGACTATCCATACCGACGGCTCCTGCCTTGGCAATCCCGGCCCCGGGGGCTGGGCCGCTGTGCTGACCTGCCCGAAGGGCGACGGTTCCACAGCCCGCAGGGAAATGAGCGGCGGCTTTGCCCGCACCACGAACAACCGCATGGAGATACTTGCCGTGCTGGAGGCTCTGGGCGCGCTCAAAGTGCCCTGCATCGTGGAGCTTTACACGGATTCGCAGTACGTGGCCAAGGCTATCAAGGATCGCTGGCTCGTCGGCTGGCAGAAGAACGGCTGGGTGAACTCCGCCAAGAAGCCGGTGAAGAATCAGGACCTCTGGAAGCGTATGCCCGCCCTGCTGGAGCGGCACGACGTGCGCTTCCACTGGCTCAAAGGCCATGCGGGCCATGCGGAAAACGAACGCTGTGACGAGCTGGCCCGCGCCGAGGCCGCGAAAAAAGGCCTGCCGGACGACACAGGATTCATGGAATGAAATACAGGAAGCCTTCGATATCCCGGAGGCTTCCTTCGTTTAAGCGGCAACGGCGTCCTTGTCCTTTGCGCCGTTCCTGTGTTATTTTTTCCGGGCTATGACCAGAAAGGAATGGAAGATACAGGCGGCCCGCCGCCTTGCCAGCACGGATGCTCCGGCTCTTACGGCCCAGCTCCTGCTCTGCCACGTTCTTGACATCGACCGAGTCGCCCTTATTGCTCATTCTGAGGAAGCTGTTCCCGCTGACGCCGAAAAACGGCTCGAAGCCCTGATTCAGAGGCGGGAGCGCGGGGAGCCTCTGGCCTATATCCTCGGTTCCCGCGAGTTCTACGGGCGCGATTTCGAGGTGAACCCGCATACGCTCATCCCCCGGCCGGAAACGGAACACCTCATCGAAGCCGCACTGGAATTTTTCGACGGGCGCGGCATGGCCGGGCAGGCCCTGCGCTTCATCGACCTCGGCACGGGAAGCGGCTGCATCGCCGTCACGCTGGCGGCAGAGCGCCCGGCATGGCAGGGCACGGCGCTGGACATCTCGCCCGGCGCGCTGGAAACGGCCCGCAGGAACGCTGTGGCCAATGGCGTGGAACTGAAGTTCCTTCAGGCGGATTTTACCCGGCCGCTTCCGTTCGAGCCCGCAGGCTTTGACCTTGTGGTGAGCAATCCTCCCTACATCAGCGAAGAGGAATACGCCGGGCTGGATGCCGGGGTGCGCGATTTCGAGCCGCGCTCCGCACTGGTCCCGGGGCCGGAAGGCATGGAGCACCCCCGCGCAGTGGAAGAAGCCGCACGGCGCCTGCTCCGGCCGGGAGGGCTTTTCCTCATGGAACATGGCTGGCTTCAGGGCGAGGCCTGCCGAGCGCTGTGCCATGCGGATTTCTGGACCGATATCCATACCGGGCGCGACCTGGCAGGGAAGGACCGCTTCCTCTTTGCCGTGCGCACCGAAAGAACATAAGCCCGCCACAGCGGGAAAAGGCGGCACTGCCGCGATAAAAGGAGACGTTCATGCCTCAGAAGACTCTGGCTGGCGCTGTGATATGCACGGGTATTTCCCTCCATGCGGGAACGCAGGTCAGCATGGAATTCAAGCCTGCCCCCGTGGATTCGGGGATCGTTTTCCATGTCCATGCCGAAGACGGGGAGCACCTGCTTGCTCTGCGCCCCGAAGCGGTGAGCACCACGGAGCTCGCCACCACCATCAGCAACGGCAAGGTCAGCGTTTCCACCATCGAGCATGTGCTGGCCTCTCTGCGCGCTCTGGATATCGACAATGTCGAGATCCATGTGGTGGGCTGTGAAGTCCCCCTGCTGGACGGTTCCGCCAAGCTCATCGTGGAAGCGCTGGACAAGGCCGGTATCGTCGAGCAGGACGCCCCGCGCCGCATGATGCGCGTGGCCCGCGAATTCTCGCTGGAACAGAACGGCAAGTCCATCGGCGTGAAGCCCTTCGACGGCTTCCGCGTGGACTACACCATCCGCTTCCCCCATCCTGTCATCGGGGAACAGCGCTTCGTTCTGGAGATATCGCCCGAGTCCTTCCGCCGCGAGATAGCCGACGCCCGCACCTTCGGCTTCTTCCGCGAGGCCGAATACCTGCGTTCCCGAGGCCTTGCCCGCGGATGTTCGCTGGACAACGTGATCGTGCTCGATGACAGCGGCGTGATGAACGAGGGCGGCCTGCGCTTCCCCGATGAGTTCGTGCGCCATAAGATACTGGACTTCATCGGCGATATGGCCATGCTCGGCAAGCCCATGCTGGGCCATTTCACGGTGGCCTGTTCCGGCCATGCCCACAACAACGCCTTCCTGCGCCAGCTTTCTCAGCTTGAAGGCGCTCTGGAAGCCGTGGAATTCTGATTTTCCCTGCGGCGCAGGCCGCACGCTATGGAGAACGCGATGGAAGCTTCGTATGTTGCTATGGTCACGGGGCGCGCTCCCGCCGAACTGCGCATCGAGAATGTGCAGATCGTGGATGTCTTGAGCGGCGAGATTCGCAAGGGCACGGTCTGTGTCGGGGCCGGGCGCATACTCGGCTTCAGTGAGATGGAGGCGCGCGAGGTCGTGGACGGGCAGGGGGCGTACCTCATCCCCGGCCTTATCGACGGCCATGTGCATATCGAGTCGTCCATGCTCTGCCCGGCCCGCTTTGCCGAGCTCATCCTGCCCTTCGGCACGACCACCGTCGTTGCCGACCCGCATGAGATAGCCAATGTCAAAGGCATGGACGGCCTGCGCTATATGCTCGAAGCCTCGCGCGAACTGCCGCTTTCCGTCCGCGTGATGCTTTCTTCCTGCGTGCCCGCCCTGCCTGTGGAGGATTCCGGCGCTGTCCTCGAAGCCGCCGACCTTGCACCCCTGCTGGCAGACCCCGATGTGGGCGGCCTTGCCGAGATGATGAACGTGCCCGGCCTTCTGGGCGGTGCGCCCGACGTGCTGGAAAAGATCGCCGTCGCGCAGGCTTCCGGCAAGGTCATCGACGGCCACGCCCCCATGCTTTCCGGGGCCGGGCTGGATGCCTACGCCGCCCTTGGCGTGAACACGGACCATGAATGCACCACGCCGGAGGAACTTCAGGAACGCGTGGCGCGCGGCATGTACGTGCTCATGCGCGAAGGCTCTGCCGGGCGCGAGGTGAAGAAGCTCCTGCCCGGCGTCACTGCCGCCAATCAGCGCCGCTGCCTCTTCTGCACCGATGACCGCCAGCCTGCGGATATCCTCGAGCGCGGCCACATCAACGGCATACTCAGGCTTGCCGTCGAGAACGGCCTTGCCCCTGTGGATGCCGTGCGCATGGCCACGCTGAACGCCGCAGAATGCTACGGCCTGCGCGACAGGGGCGCTATCGCTCCCGGCCTCCGCGCCGACCTTGTGCTGGTGAAGGATCTCAAGGATTTCGACGTGCTGGCCTGCTGGGCTGGCGGCGAACTCGTAGCCCGGGATGGGAAGATGACCCGCAGCCTTGCCATGCTCGATCCGGGCGTGCTCAAGTCCAGCGTGAACCTCGCGCCTCTTCCCGCAAAGCCCTTCACGGTGGACGTGCCTTCCGGCAGGGCCAGAGTCATAGGGCTTCTGGAACATTCCCTCATCACGGAATGCCGTGTGCAGGATGTGGCTGTGCGTGAAGGCGGGGAAGTCGTTCTGGCCGACAATCCCGGCCTGCTCAAAATAGCCGTCATCGAACGCCATCACGCTACGGGCAAGATGGGTGTCGGCCTGCTCGATGCGCAGTACGGCCTGAAGGGCGGCGCTATCGCCACGACCATCGCTCACGATTCCCATAACATCGTGGTGGCAGGCGACGACGAGGACGATATGCTCCTTGCCGTGCGCGAGATGGAACGCATCGGCGGCGGCATCATCATGGTGTCCGGGGGCCGGGTGCTTGCCGAACTGCCCCTGCCCATCGGCGGCCTGATGAGCGACGAACCCGCCGAAGCCGTGGCGAACAGGCTCAGGGAACTCCTGAAGCTGGCACACGAACATTACCATATCTGGGAAGGCGCGGACGCCTTCATGACCCTGAGCTTCCTTGCCCTGCCCGTCATCCCGCATTTCAAGATAACGGCTCGCGGTCTTTTCGATATGGGTACGTTCTCCTTTGTGGATGTGGACGCGGAAAAGTAAGCTGGAGGCGGAAAATGACGTTCAAGGATGCTTTGCGGAATTGCCTTACGGTCAAATATTGCAGTGTGCAGGGGCGGGCCAGCCGTTCGGAATACTGGTGGTTCATGCTGTTCAGTTCTGTGGCCACTGCGGTACTTGAGAATGTGCCTGTCGTGGGCATTCTTGTTTCGCTGGCCTTCCTTGCGCCGACCATCTGCGTGACCAGCCGCCGCCTGCATGACATAGGCTGGTCCGGCTGGTGGCAGATACTTCCTCTGATACTCTTTCTTGCCTCTATCGCTTCCATCCTGTTCGATGTCAGCGGCATGACGTTCGCCCTGCTGTTCCTCTGCGGCCTTGGCTTTGCGCTGTACTTCGGTATCCGCAAGGGCACTGCTCCGGGAGAGCCGAACCCCTACGGCGGTGCGCCGGATTCCTTTGAGGCCTATGCCCGCCCTGCCAGGCCTGCTCCGGCACAGACGGATGATTTCGTCCTTGAAGAAGAAGCGGCCCCTGCCGTCTGCCCCAACTGCGGCAAGCCCTTCGCACCGGAGGCGCGCTTCTGCGGGCATTGCGGCCACGCCTGGCCTGCCGCGCCGAAATGCCCGTCCTGCGGCAGGGAGCTGACGGACGACAGCCGCTTCTGCACCCAGTGCGGGGCGAAGCTGAAAGACTGATATCGTACCATACGCCAAAAACTGAGGGCCGATGCGCTGGACGGAGTCCAGAGCATCGGCCCTCAGAACTATGGGGGAGTGGGGGAGATTATCTCCCCCACAAATTTCTTACTTCAGCACAGGCATAGGGCCGAAGGCGGCTTCGTAGCGGGCGCGGAAGGTGTCGGCATCGAAGCGGTGGAGCTGGGTTCCGTACTGTTCCACGCAGAAGCTGGAGGAAACAGCGCCAAGGCGGGCGGCAAAGGCTATGCCCATGCCGGAGTGCAGGCCTTTGAGCAGGCCGGAGCGGTAGGAGTCGCCAGCGCCGGTAGGGTCGGAAACGGCTTCGGGCGTGACGGCGGGAACTTCGTAGGGCTTGGCGCCCTTGTGCAGGATGCAGGAACCCTTGGAGCCGTAGGTCACGATGAGGTATTCCACGCGGTCGAGCAGGGATTCACGGTCGAGGCCGGTCATCTTGCCGATGAGTTCGATCTCGTAGTCGTTGCCGATGAGCACGGTCGCGCCGGTGAAGCCGACCACGAGCTGTTCGCCCGTCATGCTGGTGATCTGCTGGCCCGGGTCGAAGATATACTTCACGCCGTTCTCACGGTAGAACGCGGCAAGGTTGACCATGTCGTCCATGTTGCCGGGGCCGATAAGCGCCCAGTCGCCTTCTTTGACGGCCGGAGTCTTGCCGGGGAAGGCAGGGACCTTCATGGCGGCGGGAGAAAAGCCGGTGATCTGGTTGCCTGCCTGATCGCTGGTGATGTAGGCGCAGGCGGTGAAGTCGTCGCCAACGGTGTTCACGCCTTCGAGCGAGATGCCCAGCGCCTCGAGTTCCTGCCCGTATTCGGCAAAATCCTTGCCCACGGAAGTATAGATGACGGAAGGCTCGTTCAGCAGGGCAAGCGTGTAGGCAATGTTGCCTGCCGTGCCGCCGCGTTTGACTTCCACACGGTCGATGGGGAAGCAGACATTCAGGAAGTGCAGCTTTTCAGGCAGGATATGATCTTCAAAATGACCGGGGAAAGTCATGATGCGGTCAAAGGCGAGAGAACCGGAAAGATGGATCATGTTGGCTCCGTAGGGTATGAGCGCCATAACAGCGCGGGATGGCTCCTTTCTTTGTAACGGCAGGGGCTTGGCTTGGCAAGCGTGCCGATGCGCGGGAAAGGGCTTTTCTTGCGGGGGCAGGAAATATGCGCTAGAAGGAAGGGGCGGGAAAGCCTGTTATCCCGCTACGTTCGGGCCGCTCCATGCGGCGAAGCGAGGCATGTATGAGAAAGACTGAAAAGGTGAAGCGCGCCGAGGCCGTTCTGGAGCGCCTGAAAGCGCGCTATCCTGTGCCGGAAACCATGCTTACCCATGAAAATCCGTGGGAGCTCATGGTGGCGACCATACTTGCCGCCCAGTGTACCGACGCGCGTGTGAACACCATCACGCCGGAATTGTTCCGCCGCTGGCCCGGGCCTGCGGAAATGATGCACGCCCCCCTTGAAGAGCTGGAAAGCGTGATACGGCCCACGGGCTTCTACCACAACAAGGCGAAGAATCTCCTCGGAGCGGCCCGCCGCGTGACCGAAGAGTTCGGCGGTTCGATACCTCAAACTATTGCGGAGCTCATCACGATTCCCGGCGTGGCGCGGAAAACGGCGAACGTGGTGCTCTGGGGGGCTTTCGGCCTCAACGAAGGCCTTGCCGTGGATACGCACGTCAAGCGTATCTCCTTCCGCCTTGGCCTGACCAGGAATACCGACCCCGTCAAGATAGAGCAGGACCTGATGAAGATATTCCCCATGCCGGAATGGGGCGATGTGAACCACAGGCTCGTGTGGTTCGGGCGCGATGTGTGCGATGCCCGCAAACCCGCCTGCAGTGAATGTGAACTCAGCGACCTGTGCCCCCGCTGTGGAGTGAAAGAGAAATGAAACGCCTTTGTCTCGCCGCTGTGCTGTGTTCCGCGTTGATGCTGTCGGCCTGCGCGCCGCATGGTATGCGCATGGTCGATACCAAGGATGACGCCGCCTTTGCCGCCATGTATCATGCCATGAAGCCTGCCATGCTGAAGAAAGAGCTGGTGGACGCCAAGGGCAACTGGTACGCCCCTGTCGTGTCTCTCGGGCCGGAGGATGCGGGCATGGCCTTTTTGAACAGGCTTTCGCCCAAGTTCTGCAATGCGGATCTGGGCGAACCTGCCGTGGAGTCCTTCCGCGCCATGACAACGCCTGAGGATGAGGTGAAGGCGGGGCCGTGGAGCGCTTCCATCCGTACGCAGGACTGGTCGCTGAAGCTTCAGCTCACCGCCGTGACCGATTGGAACGGCGACGACAGGGATGACTGGCTTGTGACCTGCCGCCTTGCCCTTGTGAAGTCTCCTGCGGAGTCAAAGGAATACTTTCTGCTCTTCACCGACCCCGAGGCTGGCGTCCTTGAGCCTTTCGTCCTCATGGAGCGCCGCCATATGTTCAGCAGGGTATCCGTTCTGGCCGACAACAGCCTGACGGATTTTTCCGGCGCAGTGACGGTCGAGGTCGAGCAGGGGCAGGTCGATGTGACGCAGGCTCCGAAACGCGGCTTGCAGAAGTTTGATGCGTCTAAATTAAAGGCGTCCTCCTTGAGCAACTAGCCGGGAAAGGCGCACCATAAAATCAAGGCCGATACTCCGAGGGTGGAGTGTCAGCCTTGCTTTTTGATGTGCGGAAGAGGTCAGCTTCGGGCGGCGCGTACGAAATTTTCTGCCCAATGGGGTACGGCAGGGGCGAAAAGATGCGTCCAGCAGGCAAAGGTCTTGCGGACAAGCAGGCCGTCATACTGGACGCCCTTGCTTTCATACATCCCCACACCGGGCGAGAGGGTAAGGCAGGCTTCGGGGAAGCACTGATCCGGCCATTCACAGCGGGAGTAATGGAACTCGTGCCCGGTCCATTCCGAACCGGCGGGGTGGAAGGGGTTTTCCCTGACGGTGCGGGCTTTGACATAGCCCAGCCCCTGCGGGCGGGGATAGAAGCGCGGCTGTGCCGGGAAAAGGCCAGCCATAGCGCGGGGGCCGTCGTCGAGGAGCAGGGCGTCGCAGAGCACCATGAAGCCGCCGCATTCGGCGTAAACGGGGCGTTCGGCTTCGGAAAGCGCCCGTATTTCGGCAAGGTGCGGAGAGCGGGAAATGGCGTCCGCAAAAAGTTCGGGGTAGCCGCCGCCAAGGTAGAGACCGTCCAGCGCAGGCCAAGGGGCGGGGTCGAGCAGGCTCAGGGGGATGAGCTCCGCCCCGGCATCGCGCAGGGCATCGAGATTTTCCTGATAGTAGAACCAGAGCGCGTCGTCGAGCACGAAGCCGATGCGCGGCCGCTCCTGAGGCGATATCACCGACTGCACGGGGAGTTCGATGTCGGGCAGGGCAGGCGCGCTTCGGGCAAGGCCGAGCAGTTTTTCCGTATCCGTGTTCTCGGAGAGCAGGTCGGCCAGATGGTCGAGCAGGGCATGGGTGGAATCGTCGGCCCGGTTCAGGGCAAGGCCCATGTGGCGCTCGGGAAGGGGGTTGCGGCGCAGGCGGGGGAGGACGCCAAGCACGGGGATGTCCGTGTACTGCTCGATGGCCTTGCGCAGCATGGAGGCGTGGCGTTCGTTGGCCACGTTGTTCAGGATGACGCCGGCAAGGCGGACTTCCGGCTCGAAGGAGGCCATGCCGGCCACGATGGCGGCTGCGGTACGCGTCATCTTGGCGCAGTTCATGGTGAGCACGACTGGAGCGCGGAACAGCCGCGCAACGTGCGCCGTGGAGCAGGTTCCCGTGACATCGCGCCCATCGAAAAGGCCGCGATTGCCTTCGATGAGGGCAAGGTCGGCAGGGCGGCGCGTGCATACCGCAGTGAACTGGCGGAGAAGGGATTCGTCGTCGTGGAAATAGGGGTCAAGGCAGGCGGCAGAACGGCGCGCCGCAAGCGCCAGCCATGCGTAGTCGATATAGTCCGGTCCTTTTTTGCAGGGCTGTACGGCAAGGCCGCGGCGGCTGAAAAGACGGGTGAGCCCCAGCGAAACGAGAGTTTTGCCGCTTCCGCCGGAAAGCCCGGAAATGACGAGTCGTGCCTGTTCCATGCGTGTTCAAAAGTAAGATTTGTCAAACTTGAAGGGCTTGATACGGAAAAGGGGAAGCTCCCGAAGGAGCTTCCCCCATAGTATTCCAGATATCTGGAAAGCCTGAGAACTTTCAGCCGGTGGCTGAGTTATCACAGGCTCCGCTTTTCAGCGGATGGAAGGGCCGACTTAGTCGTCAGCTTCTTCCTTCTTGCCCATGCCCTTGAGGCCGTACATGGTGGTGGAACCGGAGGACCAGTAAGCCACCTTTTCTTCGTTGACGAGGGCGGTAAGAACAGCCTTGACCTTGCGGGGGCTGGCGCCGGGGAACAGTTCGAGGAACTGGTTGAAGTAGTACTTCGTCTTGGCACCGGGCTTGCTGGTCTTTTCAACGAGCCAGTTGTACACGAGGGCAGTGTCTTCTTCGGTAACGCCGGCGTTGCCGCCTTCAGCGTGAGCTTCAGCGCCCTTGTAGGCATCAGCAGCCATTTCAGAGAACTTGAACTGGGTGGACTGACGCCAGCTGTAGTAAGCGTGGTCGCGGAAGTCGTCGATCAGCTGAGGAGTGAACTCGAGGTCGCACATTTCGAAGAACTTTTCCCAGCCGATGCGTTCGGCCCAGTCGCCAAGGCGTTCGTACTTGTTGGCGTTGGCGGCGTACACGTCAAGGATGTGCTTCACGGTAGCGCAGAGGGTAGGCCAGCGGGGAGTTTCGTTTTCGATGTAGGAAACGACGACCTTGGAGAACTTAGGACGGCTGATACGGTTGGAGATCTTGCCGCCGACCATGATGAGGCAGCCGTCGCCTTCGCCATCGGAGATGGGAAGGGCGGGGCACATGGTGTAGCAGTTACCGCAGTACATGCAGCGTTCGCCCTTGATGGCCACGGAGTTGACCTTCTGACCGTTCACTTCTTCCTTGGTGGGACGCACGGCGGCCACGGGGCAGGCGGCGACGGCAAGGGGAATTTCGCAGAGCTGGTCAACCCATTCCTGGTCGATCATCGGAGGCTTGCGGTGGATACCGACGATACCGATGTCGGACACGTGCACGGCGCCGCACATGTTGAGGCAGCAGGCCAGGGAGATGCGCACGGGGGCGGGCAGGCGATGGTTCTGGAAGTCGTCGAAGACGGTGTCCATCAGGGCCTTAACCGGGCCGGAGGCGTCGGTAGCGGGGGTGTGGCAGTGCATCCAGCCCTGGGTGTGCACGATGTTGGTCACGCCAGCACCGGTGCCGCCGATGGGGAACTTGTAGGAACCGCCGGCAAACTTACGAGAGGCGAGGTCGGCCTTGAGGGCAGCCAGGGTCTCTTCGTCGGTCACCATGAATTCGACGTTGTTACGGGTGGTGAAACGCACGTGGCCGCCGCAGTACTTGTCGGCGATTTCGCAGATTTCACGGATGTGCACGGTGGTGATGGTACGAGCGCCACCGCAGCGGACGGTGTACACCTTGTCGCCGGATTCGGCAACGTGCATGAGCACGCCGGGTTCCAGGATTTCGTGATACAGCCACTTGCCGAAGTTCTTAGCGATGACTTCGGGGAAGAAGGAGTCGTACTTGCGGGGGCCGATATCAGAGATACGGCCTTCCATGGGTTTGGCGGGATCGTAACCGGAAGAAATAAAAGCCATTTTCTACTCTCCTTCTGATTAGCGCTGGTGGCGTTCGCGGTAAGCCACGAGGTCGCGAGTCCAACCGCCAGGCACGTCTTCTTCCTTGAAGAGGATGTAGGGGTTGGTACGGGGTTCGATGACGTGCTGAGGAACGGGGGGAATTTCGGTCACTTCGAGCAGCTTCTGGAAGGAGAGGCGACGGATGGTTTCACCGAGACGTTCACGGTTCTTACCTTCTTCCATCCACCAGTCCCAGATCTTTTCGATAACGCCCTTGATTTCATCGAAGGGTTCTTCAGCGGGAATGAAGGGAACGAGGAGGGAGCCCATCTGAGCACCGTCGAGGATGGGGGCCTTAGCGCCGACGAGGATGGAGGCGCCGCGGTCGTCACCGATGTGCAGAGCGCGAGGCATGGTGTTGATGCAGTGCATGCAGCGCACGCATTCCTTGGTGTCGATGGAGAGCTTGTTGCCGTCCCAGCTCATGCAGTGAGTGGGGCAGAGGTCGATGACTTCCTTCTGCAGGTCGAACTTGCCCCAGTCGCGGCCGGAGTGGGCGCCAGCGTTGGGAGCGAATTCACCGGCCACATAGGCCTTCACAGCTTCCTGGTCGATCTTGATGTCGTCCTTCCAGGTGCCGATGACGGAGAAGTCGGAGCGGGCCATGGAAGCCACGCAGCCGTTGGGGCAGCCGTCGAACTTGAACTTAAACTTGTAGGGGAAAGCGGGACGATGGAGTTCGTCCTGGTAGTCCTGGGTCAGCTGGTAGCAGGCGAGCTGGGTGTTGTAGCAGGCGTATTCGCAGCGAGACATGCCGAGGCAGGCGGCGGGGGTACGCAGGTTGGAGCCGGAGCCACCAAGGTCAACGTCCAGATTGTGGGTCAGTTCGTAGAAGATTTCTTCGAGCTGAGGAGTCTGGGTACCGATGAGCACGAGGTCACCGGTGGAGCCGTGCAGGTTGGTCACGCCGGAGCCGCGGAGATCCCAGATGTCGCAGATGCCGCGCAGGAATTCGGAGCTGTAGTACTTACCGGAAGGCTGAGCCACACGGACAGTGTGGAAGTGAGCCACGCCGGGGAACTTTTCGGGCTGGTCGCAGTAACGGCCGATAACGCCGCCGCCGTAACCGAACACGCCGACGATACCGCCGTGCTTCCAGTGGGTTTCCTTGTCCTGATAGGACAGTTCCATGATGCCAAGCAGATCCTCAGGGGCGTCGCCGGGAATCTGGTAGTCAAGACCCTGAGCGTTCTGAGCGCGGCTTTCGGCAAGCTGCTTGATATCAGAAACAAAGCTGGGCCAAGGACCGGATTCGAGCTGGTCCAGCAGGGGAGTTGCATGTTTCGCCATTGCCTTACCTCCACATGGTTAATTATGGGTCTGTCGCTCGGCCAA
>JAFQTU010000032.1 GCA_017408905.1 Mailhella sp.
ACGGCGTGAAAGGCCGCTGTCCTGGGCCGGCTAGACGATGGGGACGTGTTATGCCGTTGGCTGGGCTACAAGGACTCGAACCTTGATTATCGGAGCCAGAATCCGACGTCCTGCCAATTGAACGATAGCCCAACGGTGCGAAAAAGAGAACTACCAGATTCCCCGCAGATGTCAAGCAAGAAAATGGCATTTCCCCATAATTTTTTCGGGAATGAGAGCCTGGCCTGTTCCGCTCAGGGGGAAGGCTTTCCCGTGCTCCGGAAGGGCAGGGGAGACGCGCAAAAAGCGCCTCCTCGAAGCGGGACGGATTGCCTTTCTTCTTTCGTAGACATCCTTCCTTTTAAAAGCCCGGCGCTCCACTCCGAACAGAGCGGGGGCAAATCCCGGACACGCGGCCGTCAGACTTCACAGGGCAGGGGGAGCAGGAGCGCAGGCCGCAAGGGCAGGGCGCTCATCCTTTCCGGCTGGCCTCGGTCAGCCTCAGCCGGGCGTGGGGGAGCTAGGGGAAGCCCATCGGGTGGCCTTCTTCAGGCTTCCGGGCTTCAGCCGATGCGGCGTTCCAGCTCTTCCAGCAGGCTGCGCAGGATGCCCGGGATGCTGAAGCCGCGCCCGGTCTGCGCGTAGAGGGAAGAGGCGGTCTCGGCCAGCGGGCCGGGGAAGGCGTCGGCAGGGGTGTTCACGTTCAGGCCCACGCCGATGACGGCCCAGCGCATGATATCGTTATGGAACATGCTCTGGATGTGGATGCTGCCCACCTTGCGGTCGCCGAGGTAAAGGTCGTTGGGCTTGCGGCATTCCAGTTCCGGGCCGTCGAAGTCCAGCACGGCGGCGGTGCAGGCTTCCTGCACCAGAAGCGTGAACTCGGCAAGGCGGTCGGCAGGCCAGTCTATGCGCAGTATCACGGCAAAGGTCAGTGTTCCCGGCAGGTTGCGCCAGCAGAAATCCTCGCTGTCCATGCCCTCGTCCTGATGCCGCGCCACCACGACCACGCCTTCCGGGGCTTCTTCCATGGCTTCGAGCACGGCGGTCTGGTTGATGGCCGCGCCGTCCTTCAGCCATATCCAGCGGTCCTGCCCGAGGATGCGGGTGTGCAGGCTCTTCTGCACGTCATGCCCGGCCCACGGGTCGGCAGGGCAGATGAGGCGGTAGCCATGCCCCGGGGCGGATTCCAGGATGTCGCCTTCTTCGCGCATGGCGGCGATGTGCTTGGAAAGGGCGGCGCGGGTCAGGCCCAGATCGGCGGCGAGCTTTTCGCCGGTTACCCAGCCGTCCGCTTCGGCGGCGGACAGCAGGTCGAGGATGCGGTCGCGCATGGGGATTTCTTCTCTGGGCATAAGGCGCTCCTTTCCGATGGCTTCGGCACGATGCTCGGCATCGAGTTGACTTTCCATACGAGGTGAGTCATTTCACAATACCAGCTCTTTGCTGGGACTTCAACCACGCGCGCCTCGTTCCGCCCTTCCGCCATGCTTTTTTTCTGCCTCTACGCCGCCCTGCTTCTTGCGCTCGGCCTGTTCGAAGCCCGCCGCGCCCGCGACGCCTCGGCCTTCTTCGTGAACGCGCGGCGCTCCGGCCCGTGGCAGGTGGGCTTTTCGCTTATCGGCGCGGCCGTGGGCGGTTCGGCTACCGTGGGCGTGGCCGGTCTGGCATGGCAGGCGGGCGCTCCGGCCTTCTGGTGGATGGGGTCGCTCGCGCTGGGCTTCGCGCTCATGGCGCTCCTGCTGGCGCGCAGTGTGAGCCGCTCCGGCGCGTGGACCATGCCGGAACTCGTCGAGCAGTGGCTGGGCCGCCCGGCGCGCCTGCTGGCCGCCTGCCTCATCGTGCCCGGCTGGGTGCTCATCCTTGCGGCGCAGTTCACGGCTGTGGGAAAGCTGGCCGCCGTGCTCACCGGGCTTTCCCCGGAAGCCGCGCTTGCCGCCTCGGCCGCGGTGCTCGTCCTGTATTCCGCGCTGGGCGGGCAGGCCTCGGTCATCCGAAGCGACCTGCCGCAGGGGCTCATCCTGCTTTTTGGCCTGCTGGCGGGCACGGCCTGCCTTTTCCTGCGCGACGCCTCGCCGCTCCTCTCCCTTGATCTCCATCTGATACACGACGCCTTCGGGCCGGAACGCGCCTTGTCCTTCCTGCTGGTCATGGGCGGTTCCTGCCTTGCCGGGCCGACTATGTTCGGCGTGCTCCTCAGTGCGAAGGACGCCCCTTCCGCACGGCGCGGCGCATGGCTGGCGACCTTTGCCCTTGTGCTGGCCTCGCTCCTTGTCACGGCGTTCGGCGTGCTCTGCCGGGGGCTCGTGCCTGCCGCCACCGCCCCGGACGACGTGCTCCCCGCCGCCGTGGCCCTCATGCCGGAATGGGCGGGCATGGCTATGCTGGCCGCCCTGTTCAGCGCCATGCTCTCTTCGGCGGATTCCTGCCTCGTCACCGCGGCCGCCGTGCTCTGCAACGACCTTCTGCGCCGCCGCTCCGCCGCCCTGTGCCGGGGAGCGGCCCTCGCCCTCGGTCTGCTGGGCTGGCTCATCGCCGCACAGGGCTTCAGCATACTCGGCCTCATGCTCGCGGCCTGCAATGCCTGTATGTGCGGACTCCTCGGCCTTGTGCTCGCCTCGCGCCTCCTCGCCTTCCTGAACCTGCCCCCGGCCAGCTCGTCCCCGCGCCTCTGCGCCGCCGCCGTGCTTGCCGGCGGCCTGCTCGGCCTTTCGCCCTCCCTCCCTGCCAGCTCCGCCGCCCTCGCTCTGTCCTTCGCGCTGACCTTCGCCGCAGGAGTTATGAGGAAGAGATATTGAAAGAGGTGGGGCTCCGCCCCACACCCCGCTGGGGGAGATGATCTCCCCCAGACCCCCGCAATACTGAAGCCCCTCCAGATTCGCTGGCGAATCTGGAGGGGCTTCAGCAATGGGGGTGCAGGGCTACGCCCGAGCAGGGGGCCCCGAAGGGGCATAGCCGTTAGCGAGCAAAGCGAGCTTACGGATACGGGTGCAAAGCGAATCATGTCCCTGCCGGAGGGGTATGGGGAGGCAGAGCCTCCCCGAATCTTTCCATCCTTCCTCTAATCTTCCGGCACGCATTCGCCGCTGAGGTAGAAGAGTTTGCGGCGGGTGTACCAGTAGGCGGCGAGCATGGCCGCGCCCATAGCTATCCACGAGACGGGGTAAACGTCCATCAGGGTTTCGTAGGTAGGGTTCCAGGCGAAGGCGGTATAGATCCAGATGATACGGAAGACGCAGGAGCCGAGCATGGTGATGACGGCGGGCAGGAGGGAGACGCCCATGCCGCGCAGGCAGGAAGCGGCGATTTCGTAGATGGCGATGAGCCATTCGTGCCGCTCGACGTGCAGGATACGGGAGACCGACCACGGGATGACATCGGGATCGGTGATGTAGAGCCGCGTGAAGAATTCGGCGAAGCCTGCGAACAGGGCGCAGGACGCGCCGGTGAACAGGAAGCCCCAGAGCATGGAGATGCGGAACACGCGGTCGCACCGTTCGAACTGGCAGGAGGCGTAGTTCTGGCTGGTGAAGGTGACGGCGGCCTGCCCGAAGGCGGCGATGAGGAAATAGGAGTAGTATTCGAAGTTCAGGGCTGTGGCCGAACCCGCGATGGCGCTGGAGCCGAAGCCGTTGATGCCCGCCTGGATGAACACGTTGGACAGCGAGAACACCATGCCCTGAAGGCCAGCGGGCGCGCCTATCTTCACCATGCGGGAAAGGTGCTGGCGGCGGATGCGCAGGCGGCGCAGGTCGAGGCGTATCATATCCTCTTCCTGCATGAGGTAGCGCAGTATCATGGCGGCGCTTATGATATTGGCGATGAGCGTGGCAATGCCCACGCCCACCACGCTGAGCTGGAACACGATGACCAGCACGAGGTTCAGGAGCACATTGATGACGCCCGTGACCACCAGTATCCACAGCGGGCGGCGCGTGTCGCCCACGCTTCGGAGCACGGCCGCCCCGAAATTATAGAACATGATGAACGGCATGCCGAGGAAGTAAAGCTGGAGATAGGTGACGGCAAGGTCCAGCACGTCGGGCGGCGTTCCCATGCAGAGCAGGATGGGCCGCGCAGTGAAGATGCCCGCGAACATGAGGAAGATGCCGCTCCACAGGGCCAGCGCCATGGAGGTATGCACGGCCTCGCTGGCCTGTTCGGCCTTTCTGCGGCCCACGCAGGCGGCGATGACCACGTTGGCGCCGATGGACAGGCCCACGAAAAGGTTCACCAGCAGGTTGATGACCGCACTGTTGCCGCCCACGGCCGCCATAGCCTGCTTGCCTGCGAAGTGGCCCACCACGGCCATGTCGGCCGAATTGAAAAGCTGCTGGAGGATACTGCTCATGGCCAGCGGCAGGGCGAAGAGGAGAAGCCTGCCGAGTATGGGACCTTCGAGCATATTGATGTGGTTGCTGTGAGCCATGCTAACCTTCTTTTTCAATCCGGCGCAGCGAGATGAGTGAGGAAAAAGGCGTCAGGCGGCCTTCGTCCGAAGCTCCCCGGGTACGCAATGCCCGTTGCCCAACGCTCGACCCTGCCCCGCAACCTTCACGGCTAGCCGCGTGATGCTTTAGGACGGAGGGCCGCCGAAGGCGTGCCCGACAGCCAGTCCGCCAGTGAGCGGGGCAGGCCGTAACCTCTGCCCGAAGCTCCTCTTCCTTGACCCCGCCGGAGGCGCCGCCGCAAAGCGGCGGTTTGAGCGCCGACCCCACGCCGACTGGAAGTCGGCATCTGGGTGGGCGAGGCGCGGTCTGAATGTCACAGCGCCGACCGAAAGGCGGCCCGCAGGGGCGTGACCGTTAGGTATGCGGAACGAAGTGAACGCAGACCTTACGGGCATCGAGAGCAGAGATGAGCGCCGCTGAGGGAGCCGAAGGCTCACGAGGCGTGCTCCGGTCAGGTCTTCGCCCGAAGGACTCTTCGGCTGACTGGAAAGTCAGCCATAGCGGATTTCCGGTCAGGAAATCCAAGACAAAAGCGGGCGGCTCTTGAGCCCAAAAGAAAGACCTCGGAGCTGGCAGAAGCGTCAGTCCGAGGCCGTTGTTCCTTACTCAGCCCAGTTGAACGTGAAGACCTGTTCCGCTTCGGGATGCAGGGAGAGCTTGACCGGGCAGCCGTTGGCGGCGTCGATCATGGCCTGCTTCTGTTCGGCGGTGTAGCCCTTGGCGGGCATGTTGAAAACGACCTCCACCTTGCCGATGCGGCGGGGGGAAGCGCTCATGTGCTTGGTGATCTCCACCGTGGCGCCCACGATGTCCACGTCGTTCTTTCTGGCCCAGATGCCCATGATGGTCATGGCGCAGGCGCCCAGCGCCGTGGCGCAGAGGTCAGTGGGGGAGAAGGCCTCGCCCTTGCCCTGATTGTCCACGGGGGCGT
This sequence comes from Mailhella sp., assembly GCA_017408905.1. GTDB lineage: Bacteria > Desulfobacterota > Desulfovibrionia > Desulfovibrionales > Desulfovibrionaceae > Mailhella. The sequence goes on from JAFQTU010000032.1 coordinate 5,362, forward strand.
CGGTGATGATCTTGGTGCCGGAAGCCACGTGTTCACATTCCACGCGCAGGTCGCCGAGGTAGGTTTCTCTAATGGTAGGCATAGGGTTCTCCTTTTTTTCTGGAAAGGTACACCCGTGCGCAGGGCGTGGCAAGAGGCAAGGCGCAGGAGGGAAGGGGCAGGAAGCGGGGAGAAGCGTACACAGGGAGAGGCGCATCGGAATAAAAATGAAAATGAATTCCTTTTTAGGTTGACAATGAAAATCTATTTCAATATAAACATCTTGTCATCCGCCGCGATGACGCTCCGCCCCGTGCCATGCGGGGCGTCTTTCGTTCTTTTGGAGGGGGCGCCTCCATCCTTGCCAGAGGGGGGAGCGTTCTTTCTGCGGAGCGTTCCTGAAATTGGAAGTGCATTCCTTTTTCAGAAAAAAATATTTAACATGGCATGGTTATCATGCTATTTTGAAATAACGCCCCGTTCATTTGCGGGGCAAAACAAAGGCGCAGGGCATCCTGCGCATCGGGGGATCTATGAACAACAATCTCAAGTATGGCCTTTTCTTCCTTGGCGGCGTCGCCCTTGGCGCTATCGGCGCGGTTGCCGTTTCCCGTGGCAAGCTGGACCTCAAGCCCCTTGCTACCGACCTCATCAGCCGCGGCCTTGAAGTGAAGGACGCCGTGCTCGCCAAGGCCGACGCCGTGCGCGAAGACGTGGAAGACATGGTGGCCGAAGCCCGCGCCGCTTCCGAACAGCGCAAGGCCCATCCGGAAGAAGCGTAAGTTCCAGCGCTTTGAAGAGGGGCGGTGTTCCGCCTCTCCCTGCCGAACGCCGGGGCGGGGCAGGTTTTCGCACATTCTGCCTTCCCCGCCTTTTCCACTTCTGGCGGAAAGCTCCGGCGTTCCCCTTTTTTCTGTTTTTTGCCGGAATGTCCGGCCTTCCCGCATCCTTACGGAGTCCGCATGAAATTCGCCCTGATACACCGCATCCCGGGCCGCGCCCGCTTCCGCGCCGAACGAGCCTTCGGCCTGCGCACGGCCAGCACCCTTGCCGACGGCCTTTACGGCATCGAAGGCATGGAGGGCGTGCGCGTGAATCCCCGCGTGGGCAGTGTGCTTCTGCTGTACAGCGGGGAAGACGTGCTCGAAGCGGCCTGCCGCCTGCTCAACTGCGCCGACCAGCTCATCGGCCCCGAGCCCGAGCGCTACGTGCCTGCGCCCGTCGTGCCCCAGCCCGACGACGGCCGCCCCAGCCTCTTCCCCTTCTTCCGCTATCTTTTCCTGCGGCCCATCCTGCCCTTTGCCGTGAACGTGGTGAACGCCTTCCGCGCCTCTGCGCCCTACCTGAAGCGCTGCCTCGATTCCCTGACCCACGGCAGGCTCGACGTGGACGCTCTGGACGGCACGGCCATCGCCATTTCCCTGCTCCGGCGCGACTTCCGCACCGTGGGCCTGCTCACCCTGCTCCTCGGCTTCGGTGATGCGCTGGAACGCTACACGCAGAAGCGCTCTCTGGAGAACCTCGCCTCGCATCTGGCCCTTCAGGCCGACAAGGTGTGGGTGCGCCGCGAAGGCGCGGATATGCTCATCCCCTTCCAGGACATCGACGAGAACGACCTTGTCACCGTGCGCGACGGTACTGTCATCCCCGTGGACGGCGTGGTGGCGGAAGGTGTGGCCTCGGTGAACGAATCCTCCCTGACCGGCGAGGCGCTGGGCGTGATGCGCAGTGCGGGCTCTTCCGTCTATGCCGGTACGGTGGTGGAAGCGGGCGAGATCTTCATCCGGCCCACCAGCATCGGGCGCGACACGCGAATGCAGCAGATAGTGCGCTTCGTGGAGAACGCCGAACAGCTCAAGGCAGGCATCCAGGCCCGCTACGAGAAGATGGCCGACCGCGCCGTGCCCTTCACCTTTGCGCTGGCAGGGCTCGTCTTCCTTGCCACGCGCAACCTGACCCGCGCGGCCTCCGTCCTGCTCGTGGACTATTCCTGCGCCCTGCGCCTTGCCACGCCGCTGGCCATACTCTCGGCCATGAACGAGGGCGTGGGCCGCAAGGTCATGGTCAAGGGCGGCCGCTTCCTCGAAAGCCTGTCCCGCGTGGACACCGTGGTCTTCGACAAGACCGGCACGCTCACGCAGTCCCGGCCCGAGGTGGCGCACGTCATTTCCGTGCCTCTGGAGCAGGGCGGCGTGGACGCCGTACAGGGCGAGGAGGAAGTCCTGCGCCTTGCCGCCTGCCTTGAGGAGCATTTCCCGCATCCCGTGGCCAAGGCCGTGGTCCATGCCGCCGAGGAGCGCGGCCTTCAGCACGCCGAAGAGCACGCCGAAGTGGAATACGTGGTGGCCCACGGCATAGCCTCGCAGTGGCGCGGCCGCCGCGTGCTTCTGGGCAGCCGCCATTATATCTCGCAGGACGAGGGCGTGGACGTCTCGCACATGGAAGCGACCATTTCCAGCCTTGCGGCGCAGGGCTGTTCCCTGCTCTACCTTGCGGTGGACGGCGTGCTGGCCGGCATCATCGCCATGAAAGACCCCATCCGGCCCGAAAGCGCCGCTCTCATCGAGCATCTGCGCGGCATGGGCGTTCCCCACGTCATGATGCTCACCGGAGACGACGAACGTACCGCCAGCGCGGTGGCCGCCAGCCTCGGCATCACGGAATACCGCTCGCAGGTCCTGCCCGAAGACAAGGCCCGCGTGGTGCAGGAACTCAAGGACGCCGGACGTACCGTGCTCATGCTGGGCGACGGCATCAACGACTCCCCGGCCCTGTCCTGCGCCGATGTGGGCGTGACCCTGCGCGACGGTTCCGACCTTGCCCGCGAAGTGGCCGACGTGGTGCTCATGGGCGGCTCGCTCAACGAGCTTGTCACGGCCCTCGAGCTGGGGCGCGGCACGATGCGCCGCATCCACGGCAATTTCGTGGCCACCATGGGCCTGAACTCCCTTTTCCTTGCGGGCGGCCTTGTGGGCCTGCTCCAGCCCGGCCTTTCCGCCGTGCTCCACAATCTCACCACGCTGGGCGTTTCCCTGAACGCCATGCGTCCTACCCTCGGAGGTCGCTGATGTCTGTTATCGACTGCGTCACCAGTTTTGTGGACGGCCGCGTCCGTCTGCGCCATCCTGCCCTCAAGGACAAGGCCACGGCCGAACTCGTCTGCACCGTGGTGGGCGGCGTGGACGGCATCAGCGCCGTGCAGGCCAATCCCGTCACCGGCTCTCTGCTCATCTACTATGATGCGGAAAAGCTGACCCGCGAACAGCTCCTTGAGCTGGCGGAGCAGGGCGCGGCCTTCGTGCCCGGCATGAACGAGGAAGCCGCCCCGGCTGATACTGCGGAAGGGAACGCCGAACAGGACGGCGCGTCCCGCAAAGCCTGTGCCGTCAAAGCCCCTGTGGACGAGCTTCTCGGCTTCCTCACCCGCCGCAGTACCACGAAATTCATCGACCGTGCCATGCTGGTCTCGCTCATCGCTTCGCTGGCGGCCCTGCCTCTGGGCAGCCGCACCGTGCACACGGCGGCGGGCGGCGTGTTTGTGGGCGGCGTGCTCCAGCACCTTCTGGCCCACAGAAAGGCCCTGTGATGCGCGAGGAAGGTAGGCTTCCCGAAGAGCAGGGCGCCTGCCCTCTGGACGGGAAGGAGGAACGCCCCGGCCTCCTGCATCGCGTGAAGCGCGGCTTTGCCGTGGCGCTCTGCGCCGTGCTTGCGGCGGCGGTGGCCTGCATGGCCCTTGCTGTGCTCCTTCAGGCGGCGGCTGTGCTCCTCGTGGCGGCGCTGGCCGCGGCGCTCTTCCTGCCGCACCCGCCGAAATGGTACGCCAGAGAAGGCGCAGAAGCCGTGAGGCTCTTCGTGCAGGAGCTTTTCGGGCAGTATATTAAGAAGGATGGGGAGTGATTTTTCTTTTTTGGGGGAAATGATTTCGCTTTGCACCCGTATCCGTAAGCTCATTGCGTTCGCTAACGGCTATGCCCCTGCGGGGCACCCTTTCGGGCGTAGCCCCAAGCCCCCTCGTTTCGCGGAGCGTCCTGCCGGACGCCCCGCGCCAGCTCATCCGCTCCTTCGGCGCGGAAAAGGGCGCAGGCTCGGCGAAAAGAATAAAAAAGGCCCTCGGGAAACCGGGGGCCTTTTCGTGTACCTAAGGGGCTATTTTTCGTTCGTCACCATATAACCGGCAACGGCAACAAAAATGATCATAAGGATGACACCAATAGTTCCGACGTTCATCTGTAAGCCCTCCTTAAAATGGCATAGCCGAGAAAAAGCGTGATGAAAGACAGGGTTATGATGAGAATGTCATTCCCCTTGTAGAGGGAGATGCCAGCACCGATGGCGGCAACGTTTACGCAAAAAGAAGCGAGATAATCCGCAATGTTATGTTTTCTTTCGCTTATGCCATATCCTCCAGCTCATTTAATCGTAGGGCGTTCAGGCTGGGCTGTCAATGGGCGGGAAATCAGAGAGGCAACACTCCGCCAACGAAAAAGCCCCGAGTCACAGCGACCCGGGGCTTCCGCATTTCTTTTCTTCTCTTTTACAATATCGCCTTCGCGGTAAAATACAGAACCACCGCCACGAAGAGCGAGGGAAGCATGTTCAGAGTCTTGCAGTCCTTGATGCGCAGCATGGACACGCCGGACACCACGATGAGCATGCCGCCCACGATGGACACTTCGGTCAGCAGTTCGCCGGGCATGAACGAGCCCAGCCACAGCCCCAGAAGATAGAGACTTCCCTGCCAGCAGAAGAGCACCGCCGCCGAAAGCGCGATGCCGATGCCGTAGGTGGAGGCCAGCACCATGGAGGTGACGAAATCCAGCGTGGCATTGGTGAAAAGGTAGGTGTTGTTGCCGTTCACGGCGCTCTCGATGGGCCCGAGTATGGACAGCGTGCCGATGCAGAACAGCAGTATGGCCGTGGCAAGGCCGCGCCCGAGTTCGGAATGGCCCATGCGCGCGGAAAGGCGCTGGAACTTGCCGTCCCAGTCCCACACGGCGCCGAGCAGGGAGCCGATGGCCAGCGCAAGGATGAACAGCACCGGGTACTGGCTGTTGGGCATATTGCGGGCCACGGCGTTCACGCCCAGCGCGAAGGCCGAAAAGCCCATGGCGTCGAAAAGGGCGTGCTGGTATTTTTCGTGTATGCCGCGCTTAAGCACCGCGCCTATGGTGCTTCCGCAAAGAATGGCGATGGTGTTGACGATAGTGCCGGTCATAGCGTCCCCCTTGGTGGCAAGTGCGCGGGTTATAGCACTTAATGCGCCGTGCGCCAAGATGCGCGCAAGGCCCGCCCCCGCCCCGGAGCAGGGAATATTTGCCAAAGCTCCGCTCTTCCGCTACAAGGGAGGGCGACGCATCCTTCCCATCGAAAGGAGAAATCTATGCGCAAACATCTTATGTTCTGCCTGCTGCTCGCGGCCGCCCTTGTGTTCGGCTTCGGCGCGCAGGCCCAAGCTGGAGGCAAGAATATGGTCACTCTTCAGACCAACAAAGGCGACATCGTTCTGGAACTGGACGCTGAAAAGGCTCCCAAGACCGTGGCTAACTTCCTTGAGTACGCCAAGGCCGGCTTCTACGACGGTACTATCTTCCACCGCGTCATCCCCGGCTTCATGATCCAGGGCGGCGGCTTCACTGCCGACATGGCCCAGAAGCCTACCAACGCCCCTATCGAGAATGAAGCCAACAACGGCCTCAAGAACGATACCTACACCATCGCCATGGCCCGCACTCAGGCCCCCCATTCCGCTACGGCCCAGTTCTTCATCAACGTGGCCAACAACGGCTTCCTGAACTTCAAGGCTCCCACCATGCAGGGCTGGGGCTACGCCGTGTTCGGCAAGGTGGTGAAGGGCCAGGAAGTAGTGGATTCCATCGCCGCCGTGCGCACCGGCAACCGCGGCTTCCATCAGGACGTGCCTGTGGAACCCATCGTCATCAACAAAGCTATCGTGGAATAATCGCCGTTTGTTAGACGAGTAAAACAAAGCCCCCGGGTCTGTGCTGGCCCGGGGGCTTTTCGCGTGTAGGGGGGAGGTGTTTCGGCCCGAAGCTCAAAATACGAGAAAGCCGTTCGGCTCAACGCTCCAAAGGTGCTAGGCGCTGTTCGGCCCAACGCTCAACTTCCCCTCCCCGCAGTCCGGCGCGGCGTGATGCGCGAGGAAAAAGGCGCTAGGCGGCCTCGGCCCAACGCTCAACCCTAACCCGCCCCCTTCACGGCAAGCCGCGTGATGCTTTAGGTCGGAGGGCCGCCGCAGGCGTGCCCGACAGCCAGTCCGCCAGTGAGCGGGGCGAAAGGGCCGAAGGCCCGGAAAGCCCCCGCGAACAAGGCTGGCGTCATCTGGTGGTCAACTGACGCAGAGAAGCGAAAGAGACGCCGGAAGAGCCGCAAGGCTC
>JAFQTU010000001.1 GCA_017408905.1 Mailhella sp.
ATCTCCGGTGCTGTGGTCAACGGCGTCCAGAAGACCAACACCGTCATGCAGGATACCCTCGACATGGCGACCGCCGCTCCCCTTGCCATCAGCCGCATCGTGATGAACGACGTGCGCAAGCGCATGGGCGACCTGCGCTCCACCAAGGAAGAGTCTGGCGTGTGGATGCGCTGGGAAGGCGGCAAGCTCAAGGGCGACGCTGGTCTGACCAACGACTTCAACACCATTCAGGTCGGTGCCGACACCAAGGTCGGCAAGAACTGCCGCTTTGGTGTGGCTGGAGCCTTCACCCACGGCGACCTCGACCACCGCAACGGCGAAGGCGAGAACGAGACCTTCTCCTTCTCTGCCTACGGTACGTGGATGGCCGATAACGGCATGTTCGCCGATGTCATCGCCCGTGTGGGCTTCTCCAACACCGAAACCACCGTCAAAAATACCCGTATCGACCTCGACAACGAAGTTCTCAGCCTGTCCGGCGAATACGGCTGGCGTCTGCCCGTGTGCAGCCAGTTCTTCGTCGAACCTCAGGTTGAACTGACCTACACCTATGTCAGCTCTGCCGACAGCAAGGTGCAGTACGCCACCTACGACATCGACTCCGTGGACAGCCTCATCGGCCGCGCCGGTCTCGTGGCTGGCTGGAACCTGCCCGACGACATGGGCAATGTGTACGCCCGCGCTTCCGTGGTGCGTGAATTCCTCGGCGACGGCAAGATCACCGGTACCGCCTTCGGCAACAGCATCGCCTACGAGAACGACGGCGACGACACGTGGCTCGAATACGGCATCGGCGCGAACATCAAGCTCACCGAGAAGACCTACATCTGGGCCGACGTGGAACGCACCGCCGGTGCCGACCTCGACGAGGAATGGCGCGGCACTGTGGGCCTGCGTTACAGCTTCTAACCGATAGGACGTTACGGAGGGAAGGAAACCTTTCGTAGAGGATTTCTTCCCTCCCCCCAGCTCATCCTGCAAAACTTTAAATTGTCGAAGCCCGGCCTCTCGATAGAGAAACCGGGCTTTTCGTTATTAAAAAGTTTTTTGGGGGAGAGGGTTCGGGAGAGGGGGACTTTTTCAAAAGTTTCTCTATGAGTACACTGTCATCCAGTAAGAATTATAACTATCGATAATCGCAGTATTTTTATCAAAGAGATGTTTTTTCTCGTTCCAGCAAGTCCGCTTGAATCATCAAAAAGTGTGAGTACAATTGCGCGTACCGAAAAACAGGATACTCGTATCTTGCTGTGGCGCTGTTCGAACATTTCGTCCAGTACTGTCTAAGGAATATCACGAGGTAAGATGCAAGAAAAGGAGATGCTATGCCTCTTACCGATGTATTTATCCGCAGTCTGAAACCACTCGAAAAACCGTATAAGCATTTCGATGGCGGAGGGCTTTAATCCATGTTTCTCCGATTGGGAGTACGCTGTGGCATATTCCTGCCGCGCGAATGAAGATGCGCCGAACGCCCATTGTCCCCCTGTCGAATCAGGCTGTCGCTATCCTCAGGGAGCTTGAACCGATCACGGGCAAGGGCATTATCTCTTCCCGGCGTCCTCTCATCCCGGCAAGCACCTTCGGAACAACAGAATTCTTTTTGCCCTCAAGAAGCTGGGATACGCCAGCGGCGAGATGAGCTTTCACGGATTCCGGGCAATGGCCTCCACGCTTTTGAATGTGCTTGGATACAACCGCGACTGGATAGAACGCCAGCTTGCCCACGGCCCTCGTGATGCGGTTCAGGCCTCGTTCAACTACGCCGAGTATCTGCCTGAACGCGATCCGCAGAATGAAGGCTATCCCCAGATCTCCATTGCCGATACCGGCTGGACGGACGAAGAGCGCGAGGCCATGAGTGAACACGGATTTGACGACATGGATATGCTGAGAGCTTGAAGCGTATAACGTAAAAAATATCAATCAAATAAATAGAAAGAAAAGGGTCTGTAGCCGGTTTGCTATAAGCCCTTTTCTTTCTGCATAGCCAAAATGATTGTCTACTAAAAGTCCGGAGAACATTCGAGGCTAAGCTCGTTGGGAATGACCATGACGGGGACTCGGGTTTTGCCAATGATGTTTTCCGAAGTCTTATTGAAGAAGCCGCCAAGGAAGCCACGAGTGGACGAACTGCCGATGATGACAAGGTCCGCACAATATTTGTCTATGACCTTGATGAGCTCCTCTTCAATCCTTCCCTCTGCAAAAACAAGTTCGGGAGAGGAATCGAAATGGGTTCTCACGTATTCAGCAAAGGCTTCTTTGTTCGCCTTGCGATTCTCTTCCAGCAGGTGCGCCAGCATTTCTTTATTACTGCAATGGCGCAGGACGGACTCTGCCTTAGGAGTGATATTCACGAGAATAAGGCGAGCCTCGTATCTTGCGACAATATCGTTCACATACTGACAGATGTCATCTGGGCTTTCAGAGAGATTGATACTGCATACGATAGTTGAAAAGACAGACATGGTTCCTCCGAAAAAGCAATGCGTTGCCTGCGGGGGCGTCCCGTGAAGCGAGGGGCCGAACCCCGCAGGCAATCCGAGGAGAGTGCTGAGCGATTTTCTGCCAGCTATCAATGGCGCTTGCGCCATTCGACGACAGGCTGACCGTCAACAAGGCGGACAGTCTGCATTTTGTCACTGAGCAAGGGGTTGGTGAAGGGGAAGTCGGAACGCTTATGATGTCCGCGCGACTCCTTGCGCTCAAGCCCGCCAAGGAAGATAACGTCGCCTATCTCAAGCATGTCGCGGACCTCAAGAGTCCTCATCAGCGAATAGGTGTCAGGAGCCGTGACTGTACTCAGGAATTTACGTTTCAAGTTGCCAAGATATTCGCGCCCTGCAAGCATGAGCGTTTCGGAACGGATATCCACGCCGGCGTAGTCCGTAATGATCTGGCTGAGAGCAACGTTGCCTTCCTTCCATGTGGGGCCGTCCACACGGCTCATGGCAGCAGAGGTGAAGTCGGCAAGCCACTGGGCTTCGGAACTGTCTTCCACCGCTTCCTGTGCCGCTATCTGAGCGGCATAGCGCACAGCATTCTTGGCGCCGATCCAACCGGTAGTGGCAGCACCGCCAACAGAGGCGTGATAATTGCCCAAGTCGTCGCCGCCAGCATACAGACCCTTGATATTGGTCTCGCATTCAGCGTTGATTTCAATACCGCCGCGGCCACGAAGGTTGCATTCGTACTGGGAGAATTCCACCTTGTGTTTGCGCAGATCTATGCCTTCATTTTCCATGTATTCCAGCATGGTGGTGTTGCCTTCGTGAGAAAGGCCCCACTTCATGTAGGCAAGGTCCTCTTCGCTGGTCTGAGTGCAGTCCATATACACAGGGCCGCTGCCGTCCTTATGCTTTTCAGAGTAGACACTGGTCCATACGTCTACAGTAACGTCGCCACATTCACGGTTCGGCTTGTCAACAAACGGCCCAATGCGCTTGCCATGATAATCGGTAAGCACGCCTATCCAGGTACCCTTGCCCGAGCGGGAGAAATACTTGGGGCCGGCATGGGTGTAGGGCACATCCATATTCACAAGCTTGGCACCGGCTCGATATGCCGTAGCACGACCGGCGCCTGCATCGGAGGGACAGCGGCAGATATTGAACATCCAGCCGGGAGTCACAGAATTGAACAGACGGTTGGCAGAGCCCGTTTGGAGCATGACGGACTTGGCACGGATAGCCACCAGTTCGGGCTTGTCAGCATCGCGAACAACTATGCCTACGGCACCGAGAACTCGGCCGTCACGCACCACAAGATCGACGATAGAGAGCTTATTGACGATCTTGGCACCGGACTTCATGGCCTCTCTTGCCAGAACGGCCTTCTGTGTGGCGCCTTCATATTTCAGCCAGATACGAGGACGACCGGGGAAAGAGTGGCCGGTAAAATCCCAATAGCCGAAAGGACGCATGGGGATGCCCCAGCGTTCCCAGTCAAGGACACGCTCGAAAGACTCCGCAAAGTTGCGGCGGACGATATCCTTATCCTGGAAGCTGCCTGCAAGACCGGAATAGAATTCCTGAAGCACGACATCCATGTCATCGCCATGCACTTCCGGAATATAGCAGACGAAGTGATCGTTGCCGGTTGCGCCGTTGCCGCTTCTGCGGATATGGGCCTTTTCTGCAACGAGGACATCCGCGCCTTCCTGACGGGCAGAAATAGCCGCCATCAGGCCGCCAATGCCGCCGCCCACGATAAGCAGATCTGTCTCATAGATCTTGGAAAACACGCTCATTTCCCGCCTCCTTTCTGAGTTGCATCGACATAGAGCATCATACACGGAAGAGGAAGTCGCAGAGTGATGGCTTTTTCCGGGCAGTCCATACGGCAGGAATTGCAGTGCCAGCATTCGTCACCGTGTGCTACTATGACTTTGCCGCCTCTTTTTTCAAAAATATGGGCGGGACAGATTTCGAAACACAATCCGCATTCCTTGCAGACTGTTTTGTTGATAATAGGAGGCATATTCACCCCTTTGGGATAAAAGGCTAGAATCTGCCATCCAATAACGCGGATACTGCCGAAAAATTTTTCCGGCTGGTTCGCAACTCGTCATGAATGGCTCCACATGGTAAGACAAAGTATGCGGCTTCTTCATGGACGAATCGTTTATGAAGTATAGGCGCGGGACTGCGCCACAGGCTTTCCGACAGGAAGGCCTTGTCATTTTGGGACGAATTTTCCCAGGCTGTTCACGATGGAGCTGAAGACTTCGCCAATGAGATAGCAGTATCGTGAACTGAATGTTTCCGGCCTGATGAGAACAGGCTGAAACATAAGATTTGGGATATTCAGCCGTCGTATCAGGAATTCTTTCTGAAGGGACTCCATGACCACACGCGGCAGAATGCCGACAGCCTTGAAGCCTTTTTCCAGCATGGAGACCAGAAGCCTCGAATCCTGCGAATCCATAAGCACATTAGGCCGTAAACCCTGCTTCTGGAAGGCCTGCAGAATAGTGTTGTACTCCCAGCCGCCTGTGCCGCGCCGGAGCAGAAGAAGCGGAATATTTTCCAGATCGGCAATGTTTACCGACTCTTCCTGCGGAACGGTCATGCCTTTGCCATAGACGACCACATATTCTTCGGATGGAAGCAGCTCGGTCTTGAAGTTGGGATTCTGAACAGGAAGAAGACTCAACGCAAAGTCCAGATTATCGATGAGTATCTCATTTTCAAGACGCAGCGGCTCAATAACGAAGACGCGGGTGTTCAGCCCCGGAAATTTATTGTGCAGGCAAGGAAGTACTCCTTGGAGAAGCGGAAGGCACGGTGGGCATACGCCTATGCGTACCATACCCACAAGAGAACCTTCGCCCTCATCCTGCAGACCGTCCTGCAGGCTCTCCATCTGCATAAGCAGAGAGTGAACCTTTTCATAAAGACGCTGGCCTTCTCTTGTCAGCTGCCATTGCCTTTTGCTTCGGAAGATAAGCTGAACTCCCAGTTCATCTTCCAGCATTTTAAGGCGCTGACTCAGGGGCGGCTGCGATATATGCAGCTTGCGAGCCGCTCTGCTTATACCGCCCTGCTCGACTATGGTATAAAAATACTGGAGCGTTTTTATGTCCACAGGCGACCTCGATGTAGCCTAAAATTTTCCGGAGCGTTAATCTCCCAGTTTTTGCGAATCTATTCACATATTCATCATACACAAAGTTTTTCATATTTCAACGGTTTTTCCATATTAAAAACGAATGCATAAAATTTCTAAATAATATTTGTAAAAGCTACTCTGGCGGCCTATTCTCAATGCTAAGACAAAGTATGTGGCTCGTTCTCATCCATTCTTCGATCAGTTAAGGAGATTCAAATGAAACAGATGTTCCGTAACACCTGTATGGCTCTTGCTTTTATTGGCATTGCCTCTTTTGCTCCCCAGTATTCTCACGCGGCATCTTCTGATGTTACTATCCTCGGCGGCGGTACCGGCGGCATGTTCTCTATTATGGCTGAAGGTGTTGGTGAAGTTCTGCGTCGTACTGTCCCGGACTATCGCGTCACCGTGGAACCCGGCAAGGATGGTCCCAATCAAGTTATGGTCAGTCGCAATCAGGTTCCCCTGGCCCTCGGTTACGGCTGTATCGCCAAGCGCGCTATCGATGGACAGGCTCCGTATAAGGCTCCGCTGAAAAACCTGCGCGCCGTTGGCATCGTGAACACCATCTCTGCGCTCCAGTTCATCATTGACAATAAGACTGGCATCACCTCCATTGAGCAGATCAAGGAAAAGAAATATCCCCTGCGTGTTGCCGTGAACCGTGCCGGTTCTGTTATGGACGTAGCTGGCGATGCCCTCTTCAAAGCCTATGGCTTCACCTATGATGATATTGCCAGCTGGGGCGGCAAGGTCATGAAGATCCCCGGACCTGAAACCATGAGTCTCTGGGACGCCGGTCAGGCCGACGCCATCATCGAAATTTCTCAGTATCCTACCAGCCGTTTCGTGGAGCTTGCCCAGAAGCACGATCTCACCCTGCTTGCCATCACTGGTGAACAGCTTGATGCCGTTTCCAAGAGCATGGGCATGACTCCTCTGACCATCAAAAAGGGGTCCTACAACTTCGTGAAGGCTGACAGCACCACTGTCAACACTCCCGTTGTGCTCATGACGAGTGCTGATGCACCCGACGAACTCATTGAGAACGTGTGCAAGGCTATGATCGAACATCTGGACTACCTCAGAAGCGTCCATGTCAATCTGTCCACGCTGACGCCTGAAGTCATCGCCAACGACACCATCATTCCTCTGCATCCCGCTGCCGAAGCGTATTACAAGAAGATCGGTGCGATAAAGTAACAATACTGCGGGGAGCATGCTCCCCGCAGTCGAATTTCCGTCTTTGTGCACGATTTGTCCTGCATGATTTTTCTGTCGAGCACATCAAGACAACTTTCTCTGGCTCTCAGGAGTACTTCCATGGCGTTCCATCCTTTTGAACTTTTCAAGGAAGGCCGACGCAGAAAGCTCTCGGGTATCTGGGACAAGATCATTGGTGCCCTTGCTGTTCTCTTCATCGGTATCGAAATCTACGGTGCCCCTTTCGGCTTCATTGATTCCTTCATTCTGCGCGGCATCTTCGTATCGTTCTGCCTCTGTCTCACGTTTTTGACCTATACGGGCCTGCATTCTACGGAAAGCGATCGCATCCCGTGGTACGACATCGTTCTGGCCGTCATCAGCCTTCTCCTTGGTATACATCTGGCCATACACGGCCCCGAAATCATTACCCGCTGGACTGGCGTCGATCCTCTTCTGCCCATCGACTGGGTCGTCACCGCCACTATGGTTCTGCTGGTGCTTGAGGTGACAAGACGTACTGTTGGACCATGCCTGTTCTTCGTCATCCTCGTTTTCGTCTCCTATAACTTTATCGGCAAATATCTGCCCGGATATTTCGGTCACAGAGGTACCACGCTCGAGGTCTTCCTCGACCGCATGGCCTATACGTATGACGGCATTCTCGGCACGCCGGTCAGCGTGGCCTGCACCTACGTCGTGATGTTCGTTATCTTCGGCCAGGTGTTCAACGCCGCAGGCGGCGGTGCATTCTTCTTCCGTCTCGCCACGGCTATAGCCGGGCGTATGCGCGGCGGCCCGGCCAAGATCTGTGTCATGGCCAGTGCTCTTTACGGCATGATCTCCGGCTCTCCTGTGTCCGACGTGGTAACGACCGGCAGTATCACCATTCCGCTTATGAAACGCCTCGGCTACGGCGCCACCTTCTCCGGCGCCCTTACAGCGGCCTCCTGTTCGGGAGCTTCCATCATGCCGCCCATCATGGGAACGGCCGTCTTCCTCATGGTCGATATCGCCGGCATCCCCTACCTTACTATTGCCATCGCGGCTCTCATCCCTTCCATCGTTTATTATATCGGTATCCTTCTGCAGGTGGATTTCCGTGCGGCCCGCCTCGATATGAAGGTGCTCGCTGACGAGAACGAAGAACGGGAATCGGCTTGGAAGGTTTTGCGTGAATGCTGGCTCTATATGCTGCCCATGATCACGCTGGTTACGCTCATCATCATGCACCTCAACCCCACGGTGGTCGGCCTCGTAGCTACTGCTGTCACTATCGTCATAAGCTGGCTTGTCCCTGGACATCGTCTCGGTTTCAAAGAGCTCTACACCGTCATGCGCCGTACAGCTCTCGGCCTGCTCACTGTGGGCAATGCCTGTGCCGCAGCCGGCCTCGTCATCGGCGCCATTATGCTTACCGGTCTGGGCGGCAAGTTCACCAGTCTCGTCTTTGCCGTGACAGGTGGCTACAGCTTCCTCTGCCTTGCTATGGTTGCCTTGGTGTGCATTATCCTCGGCATGGGCATGCCGGTACCTGCGGCTTATGTGCTCACTGCCACCCTTGCCGTGCCAGCCCTGCTCGAACTCAAGTTCTCCCTCATGGGAGCCCACCTGTTCATTGTGTACTTCTCTGCCATATCTGCCATCACACCGCCAGTGGCCGTTGCGGCATACGCGGCAGCGGGCATAGCGGAAGGCAATCCGAACTCCACAGGCGTAGAAGCAGTCAAGCTGGCCATTGCCGCCTACTTTGTCCCCTTCATCTTCATGTATCGTCCTGCTCTCATCCTTGAAGGTTCCCCCTTCGATATTGCTTGGGCGACAGCCATGGCATGCGCGGCTGTCATCTGCATGGCGAGCTGCTTCGAAGGATACCTGCGCGGCCTGCTCAGTTCGTGGGAACGTGTGGCTCTGGCCTTTGCTGCTATGGGTTTCATCTATCCCGCATGGTGGGGCGACATCTTCGGTGTGAGTATCCTTGCCGCTATCTACATCTACCAGCGCGTAAAATTCCCACCTGTTCCTAAGCCTGCAGTCTAAGGTCTAATGGTAATGTAGCAGAAGGGCCGGAACGGATTTTCGCTCTGTTCCGGCTCTTTCTCTCTTCAAAATTTTCTCCCCCGTCTGCCGCTATGAAAAAAATTTCCATAAAATCATCTCTCGTGGTCGCCATACTGTCCCTCTGCTACATGATGGTATTTATCAACCGCATGGGAGCGGCCGTCCTTGCCGGAGATATACAGATAGCTTTTGAAGCGACTCCTGCCGAGACAGGCCTCCTCTCCTCGCTGTTTTTCTATACGTATGCTCTCATGCAGATCCCGGGCGGCCTGCTCACCGACCATATCGGGCCTCGGCGCGTCATGCTCAGCTCTCTTCTCATCGGCAGTGCAGGCATAGGAATATTTGCCGCAGCACCAACGATGTCATGGGCACTGGCAGGACGCTTTCTCATCGGTGTAGGCATGGCGTCTATCCTTGTTCCGTCATATCGTATTCTGGCGAACTGGTTTCCTCCTCAAAAGTTTATAGCTATGGCATCTATTGTTGTTTCTACGGCAGGTTTAGGCGGTCTTCTAGCCGGGGCTCCTCTCGCTGTAGGAGGTATAGTACTGGGCTGGCGTACCTGTCAGATGATTTTAGCTGTTCTGACTTTCCTGCTGGCTCTTTCCGTATGGCTGAACGTCTATAATTTTCCAGATAAAGAAAAAAATGGAGCACAAACAGGGCGCAAGCCTTTTTCTATGCATATAGTCATGGAAAATCTGCGGCTCGTCTGTGCCGACAAGCAATGCTGGGTGCTGGCATTCTGGTTTTTTGTTAACGGAGGTATATGCTTCAGCTTCAGCGGACTGTGGGCAGGGCCGTATTTCTCCCAGGTATGCGGCTGGAGTAAAGAAGCGACAGGTATGCTAATCAGCTTGTTCGGGATTGGAATAGTCATAGGCCCACTTTCAGCCTCCTATTTATGCCGCAAGCTCAGCGGCCGAGGACTGTTATCCTCGTCTATGGCAGTGCTGGCTGCGATCTTGATTCTGCTTATGATTTTGGGAGAAGATCTTCCATTCTCTGTGGCCTGTTTGTGGTGTGTTGCCTTTACGACCGTTATTGCCGCTCCCTTCGGTGTCGTTTTTGATATCGTTAAACGATCTCATACTGCCGAGGTCAGTGGACTTGCCTCCGGTTTCGTCTATACTTTCTGCATGATGGGGGCGGCATGCATGCAGGCTGTTATCGGCCTCTGGCTGCAGAATGAACCCAAAGGGCAAAATTTTACCCACGAAGATTTTTTTCCCATCTTTGCCGTCTATGCCTTACTAGCACTTACGGCTACCGTTGCTCCTTATCTGCTGAAGAAAGAAAAACATGACTAGCCTCGACTCCATTCCGTAGATTCGAGCCTCTTTATGCAACTCTGAAGAGGCATGGGATAAAAACAGAATTTGAAGAATATTCCAGTTTTTATTGAATGACATATCTCATGCCTTTTCAAAGTTGCGCCATAAACAATCAGAAATATACAGAGAGCTAAATAAACTCTAGCGCCCTTTTGGGCGCTTCTTTTTATATTTCGTCTAGACGGTGTCGCCAATAGTAAAAATTTTCATATAAAAGCATTCTAAAAATAGCTCTGAGTGCCGCCAGCAGGGTAAGTGTTAATCGTCTAAATCGTCGAACAGAGTTTCAAGAGAGACTGAGCAAGCCTTTGCTATTTCTAGCAAGAGCAAAGGGCATGGCGTATGTCTTCCATATTCGAGTCGAGAGATACGTTCCCGATTTACTCCAAGTTTTTTGCAAGCTTTTCCTGAGATCTATACAATGGCTGTCTGGCCTTTCGAACATTATTACCGAGCTTTTTCAACTTGTTATCATCGACAGTATACATGAACACCTCCTAAATGCTGGCTGAACTCAGGGGCGTTCTGGCTATGAATTATTCACCTGTGCTCAAGTTTTCAATTGTGACAAATCTGTCGTAGAAGCTTGAGAATATATGATTATAACAAGTTCCCAGATATACAACTTTTTCACCATTCGAGAGCGACATAACAATGTGTAATCATTTGAACGAATTGATACAGTCTATACTTTTTCAAGGTTCATACTAGGCTATGGACATAGCAGGAGAGCTTGGCAAGCCTTACTCAACTCTCATGAGAGAATGTAATCCATTTGACAAAGGGGCAAAGCTAGACTTGCGATGGAAACGGGAATCCAAACTTTCTGCGAGGATGTTCTTGATGTCCTTCAAGCTGTAGCCCTGCTCAATGACCTTACGGATATCGTCCGCGAGAAATTCCGCAACCTGAGAGCGCGTCTTGCCGACCTTGCGGGCCGTTTTGTTTCGAAGTGCCTGCTGTGCCGCGAGGACATCTTCATCGGAATAAATAACTGCTTTTGCCATAGGTAATTTTCCTTCTGAAAATGAGGAATAGAACTCCCATAGCACATCATGAACTTTAGCTGGTCACGAACTGGGTAAATGTGAGGAAGGTAACTACCCCAAAGAAAGGACACTCCCCAAGCCTGAACCTATCACCGAAGCTGAGACCATGTTTAAAGATGAGTGGCAGGAGTATCAGCAGGAACAGGCGGCAGAAAAGAAGAAACGCGCCCTTATCCTGAATCGGAAAAAGGACGCGTTCCAACGCTGGAAAGAGGAACGGAAAGCTCGTAAGCACGGAGTATACCGTAAGCTTTCTCGGTATGGCCTCCCTATAATGAATATCGGACGGCACGTCCTGAAGGAACAGCAGGCGCAGGAGAAAAGGAATTTCCGACTGGCTTTGGAAAGTCAGGGCAGACCGTGCATCGAAACTCAATCCTTCAGGCGCTGGCTCGCTCGAAATGGGTCTCGTAAGTCCATTCTGTGGCGACAGCGGAAAAGGCTTATTCCCGGCCTGCATATTGAGAAATTCACTTTTTCGAGAACTTCTGACTTCCGCCCTTATTATGAAGGGTATCTGCAAAAGGCTCAAAAGAAACTCGGTGAACACGCAGATGGTTCTCGGATAGATGTTGAAATCGCTCTGCGGATGCGCCTGGACGGGTATGATATCAGCACCTCTATTAATACGATTTTGGCTGAAAGCGAGTGGGCAAAGCTACGAACCACCAGAGAAGCCAAACTCGAATGTGCCAGCCGTATCGCGCGTGTTTCTTTCGGGACAGTTGGCGATGTAACCATTGCCAAGCAGAAGGCCGAGGAGGAAAGAAGGAAGAGGAGCATTTCTCGCTCGGAGGAATCCGAGGGTTATGCGTTCTCGCCAAGAATGAGATAAGTCAAACTTTCTGCTATGCCACTGATTAAATGATAAGGGCCGCCCGAAGGCGGCCCGTTGGTGCTTATGGCGTATAAGGGGGCTTCGAAAACCTTGAAAAGGGATACTCACATCCGTCCAGAGAAATCCAATCACATCTTTTTAAAATGTGAGTATTTCTGTGGGTATCAAATGGGTATGTTCAAATTTTACCCTTTTTATTTCAAATGGATAAAATTCAAAGTGTACCCTTTTCAAAGTCCCCCTCTCCCGTCAAAACTCTTACCTTTCTCCCCCCTCTTACAGCGACTGCATGGGGTCGCGGCCGAGGAACTTGTTGAGGAGGAAGAGCGGAATGATGACGGACAGGATGAGGATAGCGCCGTAGGCCGAGGCAGGGCCGAAGTCGCCGGAGCCGATGTACTGGAACACCTGCACGGTCATGGTGGACCACGGGCCGTAGTAGAGCACGATGGTGGAGCTCAGTTCGGCAAGGGTGGTCACCCACATGATGATCGCGCCGGAGATGATACCGGGCAGCATGACGGGAACCACGACCTTCAGGAAGGAACGCAGGGGCGGCACACCGAGATTGATGGAGGCCTCTTCCACGGAGGCGTCTATCTGGTGCAGGAGGGCCGACGTGGTCTTCACCGAGAACGGCGTCTTACGCACGAAGTAGGCCAGCACAAGGATGACCCACGTGCCCGTGAGCACCACAGGGCCGCTGTTGTAGGTAGCCGCAAGGGCGATACCGAGCACGGAACCGGCGATGACCAGGGGCAGCATCATCACGAGGTCGAGCGTATAGCCCGACCAGCCGCGGCGGCGCACCACGATATAGCTCACGGCCATACCGAAGAACATACCGATGATCGTTGCCAGCGTGGACAGGAAGAAGGAGTTCAGGATGGGGCGCGGGGCGGACTGCAAGGCAATGGCAAGGTTGTCCAGACTGAACTGCCCGTAGTACATCACAGGGCCGTTGGTCTTGGTCACGGCGGCCACGAGCACCACAAGGAAGGGGGCCAGCGAGACGAACACAAGGCCGGCGCAGTACAGCCATGCGAAGCGGGTCTTCCACTTGGAAAGGGGCAGGATCTCCGGCGGACGCAGGGCCGACATGGAATAGCTCTTGCGTTCCACGAAGACCTTCTGGAGCACGGTGAGCGCCAGCGTGATGATGACCAGCACGGTACTGAGCGCGCCTGCCATAGAGGGGTTGCCGCCCATCTCGCTTACGAACTCGCTGTAGGCCTGTTCTGCCAGCACCTTGTAATCATTACCGATAATGGTGGGCACACCGAAGTTCTCGATGGACATGCAGAACACGATGAGCGCACCGGAAGCGATGGACGGCGTGACCACGGGCAGGGTCACGGTGCGGAACACGCGCCACGGCGAAGCGCCGAGGTTGCGGGCCGATTCTTCCAGAGAGCGGTCTACCGAGTTGATGGCGGCCGACACCATGAGGAAGACGAAGGGGAAGAACTGGAGGGTATAGACCAGAACCACGCCCTGCCAGCCGTAGATGCTGGGGGTGTTCAGGCCGATGGAGTGGAAGAACTGCGTGAGAATGCCGTTGCGGCCCAGAAGCAGGAGCCACGCTTCCGCGCCGATGAAGGTGGGCAGGATGAGCGGAAGCGTTCCCAGCGTTTTCAGCAGGCTGGCATGGGGCAGTTTGTAGCGCGTGGTCAGGAAGGCGAAAGGCACGCCGATGATGACCGAGAACACCGTGGCCAGCGCGCTGAGGAAGAAGCTGTTCCACAGACAGCGGCGGTAAAACTTGGTGGTGAACACACTGAGATAGTTGTCCCATGTGAACTCGCCCGTCTCGGCAGACAGAAGACTGGCCTGGAAGATGGAGCCCATAGGGTACACCACCAGCAGGAACAGCACCACTATCGCCATGACGAACACGATGTTCCAGACGGAAAAAATGCGGAATCTGCTCATTTGCGTACCGTCACGGGGCTTTCAGGAGCGAAGGACAGCGCCACGGCGTCGCCGGGGTTCAGCATACGGTCGCGGTTCACGGACGACATATCCACGCGCAGGGTGCGGCCAAGGGCTTCCACCTGATACACGACACTGTCGCCGAGGAACATACGTTCGCGTACCACGCCGGGGAAGACGTTCTGCGAATCGGCCGTCGCGGCTTCTATCCAGTCGGGGCGCAGCATGATGGGCAGGCTTTCGCCGACCACGGCGCCCTTGGAAAGGAAGCGGAATTCCACGCCTCCGGCAACAGCCGTGGCCATGCCGGTCGCCTCGTCATAGGCAGTGCACTGCGTTTCAAGGATATTGCAGGAGCCCATGAATTCGGCGGTGAATCGGTTGGCCGGAGTGAAATAGATGTCGGCCGGGGAGGCCACCTGCTGGAGATGACCGGCGTAGAAGATGGCGATACGGTCGGAAACGGCCATAGCCTCTTCTTGGTCATGAGTCACGTACACCGTGGTGATGCCGAGATTCTGCTGGATGCGGCGGATCTCTTCGCGCATGGACACGCGGAGCTTGGCATCGAGGTTGGAGAGCGGTTCGTCGCAGAGGAGCACGCGGGGGCGGATGACCAGCGCACGGGCCAGAGCCACGCGCTGCTGCTGGCCGCCGGAAAGCTGGCGGGGGTAGCGGCTGGCAAAATCGGCAAGCTGGACGGATTCGAGCACTTCCCTCACACGGTCCTTCACTTCCTTGCCCTTGATGCCGCGGGCGCGCAGTCCATAGGCCACGTTCTCTTCCACGCTCATATGCGGGAACAGGGCGTAGTTCTGGAACACCATGCCGGTGTCGCGCTTATGGGCAGGCAGGTGCAGGATGGATTCGCCGCCGAAGAGGATATCGCCTTCATCCGGGTCGTTGAAGCCCGCTATCATGCGCAGAAGCGTGGTCTTGCCGCAGCCGCTGGGGCCGAGCAGGGTGAAGAATTCACCGTCGCCTATGGTGAGGTCGACGTGATTGACCACGGTGTTCTGGCCGAATCTCTTGACGATGTTCTTTAACTCTATGACCATGAAAAAACTCCGAAGGCGTGAGCGCGAAAAGCACGCCCACGCCTGATATTCTTCGGGGATGAAAGGGTTACTTGTTGAGGACGAGCTTCTTCCACTTGGCCAGGATGGTCTTCTTGGCATTGCCGGCTTCAGAAGGATCCACGTTGAAGATCTTCAGAGAGGCCGTGGCGGGCATACCGGCAACTTCAGCGGCGTCAGGACGGGTGGCGCGGCGGAAGTACTTGGCGAAGATCATGTCTTCCACTTCCTTGGAGAGCAGGTAGTCCATGAACTGCTTGGCGGCTTCGGGATTCTTGCAGCCCTTGATCATAGCCGCGCCTTCAGGGGCGGAAATGACGCCGTCAGTGGGGTACACGATCTTGATCTTCTGATTGCCGCCGGCAACATAGCGCTGGGCGGCGTATTCCATGGTGATGCCAAGGGCGAATTCGCCTTCGGCAGTACCCTTGTACACAAGGCTGGAGCTGTCGAGGATAGTGGCGTTTTCCACCAGCTTCTCAAGGCCCTTGTCGCCGAACATCTGATAGAAGCCGTACACCTGAGCATAGGCGGAGCCGGACTTCTCGGGGTTGCCGATGACGATCTTGCCCTTGAAGCGGGGATCCAGCAGGTCGGCCCAGCTCTTGGGCATTTCGGCTTCGGGAATAAGGTCGGTATTGACCATGAAGATCATAAGATGGGTATTGGAGGCGGTCCACTTGGCGTCCTTTTCCACCAGCGCGGCGTCAAGGCAGGCGGCTTCGGGAGACTTGTAGGAAGCGAAGTCGGCCTTGGCGTTGTCCAGCACGGCAAGGTCGCCGGACCAGAACACGTCGCAGAGCGGGTTGGCGCGTTCGGCGGCGATACGCTTCATGGCTTCGCCAGTACCCATGCGAACGGAAGTCATGGTGTGGCCGGTCTTTTCCTTGAAGCCCTGCGCGATCACATCGAGCAGTTCGGGCTGGTTGGAAGAGTAGAGGACCACTTCGTCGGCAACGGCGGCAGTGGCGGTAAGGCCGAGGGCCGCAAGACCGAGAACGAGACCGTTCGCCATTTTCGTAACATTGTTCCAAACCATGCTCATGGGACTTTCCTCCAAAGCTGTTCGTTGCGTGCCGTACGCTGAACAAAGCGGACTACGGCAGAAATGCGTTCGTATCATGCATGCCGCATAAGCACGGCATTTTTTTGACCATATCCCCACACGCGCGCCTTGTCCATCATCCAGCGGGGGAAAAGGACTGCGGCACAGGCTTTTTTTCTCCACGGCAGGCGCATTTCAGCAGGCCTGCCGCGCCATACGCAGGATAAATCAAAAGCCCCACAGCAAAACACTGTGAGGCCGCGGATTCCTCCAATGGTACTCGGTGCGGGGATCGAACCCGCAAGGCCGTGAGGCCGAGGGATTTTAAGTCCCTTGCGTTTACCAGTTTCGCCACCCGAGCACGCCCCTTTCCTATCAGCCGCAGGGAAAGTTGACAAGAAGATGTTGCCCCGGAAAACAAAAAATCCGCGCCGCCCCCTTCGTGCGCTATCCGTTCCGCCTCTTGCCAATCGCGCCCCGACCTTCTATCCTTACGAGAGAATCCCTGACCCTGGAGTTTTCATGACCTTCCTCGACAGAGCCGCCCTCCATTTCGCCCGCCTCGACCCTTCCGGCCTTTCCCCCAAGGCTCCCGGCACGGCGGGTTCCTTCTTCTCCGTCCTGCTTGCGCCCTTCCTCTTCCTGCCGTTCGGCCTGCCTGCGCGCCTTGCCATCCTTGCCGCCGTCTTCGTTCTGGGGGCGCTGGCCGCCACCCGCGCCGAAGCCCTCCTCGGCCGCAAGGACCCGGGGTGCATCGTCATCGACGAGCTTGTGGGGCAGTGGATCGCCATGCTCTTCCTCAGCTCCTTCTCGGCCGATTCCACATGGCGCGACGCCGCCTTCCTCCTCGTCCCCTTTGCCTTCTTCCGCCTCTTCGACATCTGGAAGCCGTGGCCCGTGCACGCCTCGGAAAGCTGGCTCCCGGCTGGCTGGGGCATCATGATAGACGACGTGTTCGCAGGCCTGTGGGCCCTTGTGTTCACCTTTGCCGCCCACTACGCCCTTACGCACGCCTTCCCCGGCCTCATCACGCTGTAACACCATGAAATATCTTGCCATAGACTACGGTCTCAAGCGTGTCGGCATTGCCGTTTCCGACATGGACGGCCACTTCTCCTTCCCTCGCTGTACCCTGAAGCGCGAGACCAAGGCCGCCTTCTGGGCCGAATTTCTCGCCCTGCTGGAAAAAGAACAGCCCGGGGCCATCGTCCTCGGCCTGCCCTTCCATGTGGACGGCACGGAATGCACCACCACCCGGCAGGTGCGCAACTTCGCGGAATCCCTGAAACGCCGTACCGACCTTCCTCTCTACTGGATGAACGAAGTCCTGAGCAGTAACGACGCCGAACAGCGCCTCTACGATCAGGGGCTGGGCTTTGCCAAGGTCAAGGAGATCGTGGACCAGCACGCCGCCGCCGTCATCCTCGAATCCTTCCTCGCACTGCCTGAACACAAGAGAGAACGCGCATGAACCAGAACGAACACGCGCCCGAACAGGCGGCAGAACAGAAGCCGGAAAAGAAATCGCATCCCCTGCGCAACCTGCTGTTCTTCGTGCTTGCCCTCTGCCTCGGCGCAGGCCTCTACGGCTGGCAGGAAGTGCAGGACTTCCTCAAGGCCGCGCCCGAAACGCCGGGGCAGAGCATCGTGGTGGACATCGAACCGGGCATGACGCTCGCCCAAGTGGCCGACAAGCTGAAAAAAGAGAACATCGTCACGGACTCCCGGAAATTCCAGCTTCTTGCACGCTGGGAAAAGAAGGGGCGCAGCCTGCAGGCCGGGCAGTTCCTGCTGAACACGGGCTGGACGCCGGAAAAGGTGCTGGACATGCTGGCCTCGGGCCATTCCCTGCTCTACAGGCTTACCCTGCGCGAAGGCCTGCCGTGGTGGCAGGTGGCCGAACAGCTTGAAAAGCAGGGCTTCTGCAAGGCCGTGGATTTCACGTCCGTCATCCACGACCCCAAGTTCCTCCAGCACTGGGGTATCCCCTTCAGCTCCGCCGAAGGCTTCCTCTACCCCGAGACCTATCTCATCCCCAAGCCCCGGGAGCTGAACGCCGAGGCCGCCCGCTCCGTTGCCAACCGCCTTGTAGGGATGTTCTGGCAGCAGGTGGACAGGCTCTGGCCCGAGGGGCGGCCCTCTTCCGCCGAGCTCAAGCGCCTTGTCACGCTGGCGTCCATCGTGGAGAAGGAAACGTCCGTCCCCGAAGAGCGCGCCCGCGTGGCCGGGGTGTACAGCAATCGCCTGCGCATCGGCATGCTCCTGCAGGCCGACCCCACGGTCATCTACGGCATGGGCCGCACTTTCTCCGGCCGCCTGCTCTTCCGGCATCTGGAAGACGAGAAGAACCCCTACAACACCTATCGCCGCCCCGGCCTGCCGCCCGGCCCTATCTGCTCCTTCGGAGCGGCCGCGCTGGAAGCCGCCAAGAATCCGGAAGACCACAAGTTCCTGTACTTCGTGGCCACGGGAAAGGGCGGAGGGCACACGTTCTCCAAGTCGCTCAAGGAGCATAACCGCGCCGTACAGGAATACCGCGCCGTCATGCGCCAGAAAAAATAGTTCCACCGCAGACGAAAGCGGCTCCCGCCACAGAGGCAGGAGCCGCTTTTCTTACGGATGTTCAGCGCTGTTACACGCCCATGAGGGCGGGTATCTGGGAAATGACGGCCAGTTCAAGGATGTACAGCGGCAGGAGCGCCAGCACGGTGCGCAGCCACGAAAGCCGGAGGGCGTAGCGGCAGCCGAGGAAGACGCAGGCCACAGACCAGACCGTGGCAAGCAGGCTGCCGAACATGGGCACGATGCAGAGGACGAGCGGGGCCGCGCTGTAGCAGACCACGCGCAGGGTAGTGGCGAAGTCGGCGCGGTCGGGCTGGACCATGCGGATCATCAGGTGGTAGATGCCCGCAAGGAACATCGCCTGCAAGATGGAGAAGAACGGCGTGATGAGGAGCATGAGCGGCATGTTCATGCTCTGCATGAGCTGTTCGGCCATAGCGAGCGTCTGCGGGTCCGTGGCCGTAGCGCTGAGTTCGCGCAGGGCCTTGATGGACCAGAGGCGGGCGCAGAGCACCTGGAACACCGACAGCAGGACATAGAACAGGATGGGCCGTATCACCGAGAACTGGCACTTCACATGGCGGAAGAAATCCGGCGCATGGAAGAGCACGCCCAGCAGAGTGCGGGTGAAAGAACCCACGAAGCCGTAATATTCCGGGCTTTCCCACGGCGCGCCGTCGGGCCTGCCGTCTTCGCGGTGAAGCGCCTCTTCCGCAGGAGCGTCGGCCTCTTCCTTCCCCTTCGTCCACCTGTCCCACATGGTGCGGGGCGCGTCTTCGGAAGGCTCAGGCGTGTCGGCAGGCTGTTCCTCGGCCTGCTTCTCAGGCTGTTCCGGCTTCGGCTCTTCCCGGGCGAATTCCGGGATGGCCGCACCGGGAGGAAGCGCATCGTCCCCGGCTTCGGAAGCCGCCTCCTGCTTTTCGGCAGGCTTCGGGGCTTCGGCAGGGGCCGCAGGCGCTTCGGTGGGCTTTTCGTTCACCGGGGCGGCAGGCGCCGCCTGCACGGTGGGAGCGGCCTGCACCGCCTCTTCCTCCGGCTCGATGAGGAATTCAGGTTCCGGCACGGAAAAAGGGAATATCGAAGAACAGCGGGGGCAGGTGACTTTATAGGTCTTGCCGGGGCGCAGGCTGGATTCAGGCACGTTGCGCTCGAAATGGCAGGAAGGACATTTGATATTCATGGGCGTCTCTCATCCTCTGGATTTTTTTATCAGCATATAGTGCCTTGGCGGGCAGGGCAAGGGTCACTTCAGCATCATGTCGGCGTCACTGAGCCCTATGGAGCGCAGGTGCAGGTATATCCTTGCGGCGGCTCGGGCATCGGACATGGCGTGATGGTGGTTCAGCTCTATGCCGAGGTGTTCGCACACGTCGCACAGCCTGTTGTGCGGGAGCTTCAATCCCCGGCGCGAGCCTTTCACCGTGCAGGCGAAGGGAAGGGGCGGCGGGGTCAGCCCGTACCTTTCACAGGTCCCGCAGAGCACGCGCCGGTCGAAGCTGGCGTTATGCGCCACCAGAAGCTCCGCCCCCTGCATGAAGGCGGAAAATTCCGGCCAGAGCGCGTCGAACGTCGGCTCGTTCTTGAGCATATCCCACGTGAGGCCGTGTATCTCCGTGAAGTACACCCGTGAACTCGGAGGACGGATGAGCCGGTACAGCTCGTCCACGATGACGCCGTTTTCGACCTTGACGAGGCCAAGGGCGCAGGCACTGTCCGGCCAGCGGTCCGAGGTCTCGAAATCCAGCGCGACAACAGCCCCCATCACGGTCTCCTGCCGCGCAGGACGCGCCTTTCGCCCACGCGCATGGTAATCTGCTCCTTGTCGAAGTGCTCAAGCAGGGCCACGCCGTTCTTGCGGGAAATGGTGCTGATATCGCGGAAGTCGCCGGGGCTTATCTCTTCGTGCGTGTCGAACCATGCCCGCACCTTGGCGCGCAGTTCGTCCATGACCTCGCCAAGGAAATACAGGTCTTCCTTGATCTTCACCAGCGAACCGTCCGCCGTGAGGAGCTTAAAGATGGGCTGGGCCTGCTTGGGCGTGATGCCGAGTTCGGCAAAAAGGTCGGTATGGTTCGGCGGGACAAGCGGGCTTGCCTTGTGCGCCTTGAGCAGCGCTTCCCGCAGGGCCTGCTGGTCGTCCGCCAGCGAGACCTTATGCCCGGGCAGGCGCAGGGTCTCCCCGTCCGCCGTCAGCTTTCCGCCGCGCAGGAGCTTTTCCAGAACATGATGCGCCAGCTTGGGCGGCACGTTCCGGCCCATGCCCGCAAGCACCACGCCCTTGGCCATGCCGGGCTGGAGCGGATTCTTCTTATGGAAGGTCTCCACGGCGTCCAGAGCCTTGGAGGACAGCACGTCCAGAGCCGAAGCGGATATCCAGCTCTTCGCCTCCTTGTCCCAGCAGAAGACGAGGCCGCGCCCGGACATGGCCTGAAGCTGTTTCTCCAGCGCCTTGGGAGCGATATCGGTAAGCAGGGAAAGTTCGGCCAGCGAAGCCCCGAAGTTCCCGGCCAGCTCGAGCTGAACGGCAATGCGCCCGGCGTCGTCGCTGTCCGGCAGGGCCAGCAGGCGCTTCTGCATCTCGGGGCTTATCCTGCTGCGGCGCGGGGCCGAATCCAGAGGATAGAGGATGGAGCCGCCCGCCACGGTGCGCAGGGGCGAGAGGGAGCGCACGATGCACCTGTCGGCAAAGACGCCCGCCACTGGCTCGGAGAAATGCACCTCGGCCAGCGCGGTCTGGCCGGGCTCGAGGCGTTCGCGGTCGTAGAAATACAGGCGCGCGGAAAGTTCGCGTGCGCTGTGATGGAAATGCACTTCCTTGCGGTGGCGCAGGGCGCGCGGCGCAGAGGCAAGGCAGGTCAGCTCCACTATCCAGCGCCTGGACTCCCGCATGGCCCCCACATGGGTGACCACGTCGCCCCGGCTGATGTCTTCCACGGCAAGGCCATGGAGGTTCAGGGAGATGCGATGCCCGGCCTCGGCCTGCTCCACGCTCTGCCCGTGGTTCTGGATACTGCGGATATGGCTGGCCTTGCCGCCGGGCAGAAGCTCCACTTCGTCCCCGGCTCTGGCAGAGCCGGAAACCAGCGTGCCGGTGACGACAGTGCCATGCCCCTTGAGGGAGAACACGCGGTCCACAGGCAGGCGGAAGAGATCGGAACGGCGGCGCGGCTGGCGGCGGCTCTGCTCCACGATGGCGGCGCGCAGTTCTTCCAGCCCCTGCCCCGTCATGGACGAGACCGGAAAGATGGGCGCGTTTTCGAGGAACGTCCCTTTCAGGAAGTCGGCCACGTCCTCTCGGGCCAGCTCCAGCATCTCTTCATCCACCATATCCACCTTGGTGAGCGCCACAAGGCCGTGCTTCACGCCGAGCAGGGTGCATATCTCAAGGTGTTCGCGGGTCTGAGGCATGACGCCCTCGTCCGCCGCGATGACCAGCAGGACGAAGTCGATGCCCGAGGCTCCGGCCACCATCGTGCGCACGAAGCGCTCATGGCCGGGCATATCCACTATGCCCATGCGTTCGCCGCCGGGCAGGTCGGCATGGGCGAATCCCAGTTCGATGGTGATGCCGCGCCGCTTCTCTTCGCCGAGGCGGTCGCAGTCGATGCCGGTGAGCGCTCTCACCAGCGAAGTCTTGCCGTGGTCGATGTGACCGGCTGTGCCCATGATAACGGCCATGGAAACTCCTGCATTGCTTTTTCAAGGAATGGAGGAAGGATACCCGGCGAAGCCCGTGAGGGCAAGAGAAAGACGCATCGAAAAGCGGGCCTCCCGCCTGCCGCGCAGGCCTGTTCCGGCGCTTGCGAAGCCATGTTTAGCTTGACTTAGAGGCGAAAGTTGCGTAACGGTTCTTAGTTCCAAGTCATAAGAACGGGAAAAACAATGTTCGAAAGCCTGACCGACCGACTCTCCGGCGTATTCCGCAATCTCAGCGGCCGCGCCCAGCTCACGGAATCCAACATCCAGGACGCTCTCCGTGAAGTCCGCCTTGCGCTCCTCGAAGCCGACGTGAACTTCAAGATCGTCAAGGAATTCGTGGATCGCGTGCGCGAAGCCGCGCTTGGCGTGGAAGTGATGAAAGGCGTCACTCCTGCCCAGCAGGTCATCAAGGTCGTGCACGACGAACTTGTGAAACTGCTCGGTGGCGACAGTACTGCGCTCGACCTCAAGGGCCAGCAGCCCGCCGTCATCCTCATGGCCGGCCTTCAGGGTTCGGGTAAGACCACGTCTTCGGGCAAGCTCGCCCTTCTGCTGCGCAAGCAGAAGATGCGCCCCTACCTTGTGCCTGCCGACGTGTACCGCCCTGCCGCTATCGATCAGCTCCGCACGCTGGCCAAGCAGCTCGACATCCCCTGCTTCGAATCCACGCCCGACATGAACCCGGTGGACATAGCCCGCCTTGCCGTGGAAGACGCCAGGGAAAAGCAGTGCACCGTTGTCATCGTGGACACCGCAGGCCGCCTGCACGTTGACGAGCCCCTCATGCAGGAGCTCGTGGCCATCAAGGCCGCAGTGAAGCCGCAGGAAATCCTGTTCGTGGCCGACGCCATGACCGGCCAGGACGCCGTTACCGTTGCCGAATCCTTCAACGATCATCTCGGCATCACCGGCGTCGTTCTCACCAAGATGGATGGCGACGCCCGCGGCGGCGCGGCCCTTTCCATCAAATCCGTCACGGGTGCTCCCGTCAAATTTGTCGGTATGGGCGAAAAGCTTTCCGAAATGGAAGTGTTCCATCCCGACCGTGTTGCTGGCCGTATCCTCGGCATGGGCGACGTTCTTACCCTTCTTGAAAAGGCGCAGGGCGAAATGGAGGCTGAAGAAGCCGAAGCCCTTGCCAAGAAGATGCAGAAGAACAAGTTCGACCTGGAAGACTTCCGTACCCAGATGCACCGCATGCGCAAGATGGGTTCCCTCTCCTCCATCATCAAGCTCATCCCCGGCCTCGGCTCCATTGCCGACAAGCTGGGCGACATGAGCAGCCATGAGAAGGAGCTGAACAAGACCGAAGCCATCCTGAGCTCCATGACCGCCAAGGAACGCCGCAACCCCGATATCATCAACGGCAGCCGCAGGGCCCGCATCGCCAAGGGCTCGGGCACGCAGGTAGCTGACGTGAATCAGCTTCTGCGCCAGTTCGAGCAGATGAAGAAAATGATGCAGTCCATGATGAACCCCGGCAAGCATCAGCCCCGTATTCCCCAGGGCATGATGAACAAGCTGGGCGGCATGGGCGGCGGCCTGCCGGGAATGGGTGGTCTGCCCGGCATGGGCGGCCTGCCGGGAATGGGCGGAATGCCGGGGCTCCCCGGCGGTATGCCCGGCTTGCCTGGAAGCGGCAAATCCGCTACCAAGAAAAAGCGCGACAAACAGAAACGTAAAAACAAAAAAAGGTAGCATCGCTGCCTTCATCCTCAGGAGTGAGATATGTCTGTTAAAGTGAGAATGACCCGCTCTGGTTCCAAGAAGCGTCCTTTCTACCGCATCGTGGCCATCAACAGCGATGCCCGTCGTGACGGTCGCCCGCTGGACTTCATCGGCCACTACAACCCCTGCACCAACCCCGGCACCCTGAGCATCGACACCGAAAAGCTCAATGCCTGGATTGAAAAGGGTGCCGAAATGACCGACACCGTGCGCACCCTCGTCAAGAAGTTCGGCAAGTAAGAATTTCTTCGACAAAGGCTCGATTTCCCATCACCTGCTATGCGGCTGATGGGTTTTCGAGTTTAACATTTTTCGCATATCCTGCGGTATATCGGCAGCTTGCCCTCCTTCCAAGCCGGAACGGACGCAGGCCTGCCGGCCGCAAAGACCGGGACGAGGCCTGATGCGGAGCGGAACCTTCCGCCCCGGCCTCCTCTCCCTTTTCGAGAGGAGGCTCTTCATGTTCAGCAGTTTCAGTCGTACGGAGGCGCGAAGACTCGTCAGCCTTGCCATCCCCGTCTATCTCGGGCAGATAGCGCAGATAGCCATGTCCTTTGTGGATACGGTGGTCGCGGGCCAGTCTTCCGCCGTGGACATGGCGGCCGTGGCCGTGGCCACCTCGTTCTGGATACCGGGCATCATGTTCGGGCAGGGGCTCATCATGGCCATCACGCCCCTGGTGGCGCAGGCCATCGGCGCAGGCGACAGAAGGCAGAGCGCGCATTTCCTGCGGCAGGGCCTGTGGCTGGCCGCTGTCATTTCCGCGTTCCTCATGGGGTTGTTCGGCGTCATCAGCCATACCCTGCCCTCATGGGGAACGATGGACGCCGTGATGGCGCAGAAGACCTCGGAATACCTCTTCGCCGTGCTCTGGGGCGTTCCGGCACTCATGCTGTTCTGCGTCCAGCGCTCCTTCCTTGAAGGGCATGGGCGAACGCGCCCCGCTATGGTGGCCGGTTTCATCGGCCTTGCGCTGAATATCCCGCTGAACATCATCTTCGTCTTCGGCAAGCTGGGCTTCCCGGCTATGGGCGCGGCTGGCTGCGGCCTTGCCACGGCCATACTGTTCTGCTTCATGGCGGCCTCGCAGGTCTTCTTCGTCCGGCGCGCCGACCGCGAGGCCCTGCGCCTCGAGGCGCCCCGCCCCGCCATGCTGGCCCGCGTGGCCCGCATCGGCCTGCCCGGGGCTTTCGCCATGCTCAACGAATGTGCGGCCTTCGCGCTCATCGCCCTGCTCATCGCCCCTCTCGGCGTCGTTCCCGTGGCGGGCAACCAGATAGCCATGAACGTGAGCGCCTTCCTGTGGATGTGCCCCTTCTCCATCGGTTCGGCGTCCACCATCCGCGTAGGCACGCTCCTCGGCGCTGGCGACATGAAGGGCGCGCAGAGCGCACGCCGCACGGCCCTGTGCATGACGCTCTGCCTTTCCTGCGTGCTGGCCGTACTGGTCTATTTCACCCGCTACCATGTGGCCTCCCTGTATAACAGCGACGCCGCCGTCATACAGATGGCAGGCCTGCTCCTTCTCTGCGAAGTGTTCTACCAGTTCCCCGACGGCGTGCAGACCAATACGCTCTGCGCCCTGCGCGGCTGGAACGACACCCGCGCCATCTTTGCCATTTCCTTCGTCGCCTACTGGGTGATAAGCCTGCCGCTGGGCTGGATGCTGTGCATGACCGACTGGCTCTGGCACGAACCGCTGGGCGTGCTGGGCTTCTGGATAGCCCTGAACGTAGGCCTCTCTCTGGCAGGCCTGCTCTACCTCCTGCGAGTGCGCCGCCTTGAGGCCCTGCCCCTCGACGCCATGAAGAGGAAGATAGGCCGATAAGGCCGCGCCATCAACGAGAAGAGGCCGCCGACTTGCGTCAGCGGCCTCTTTGCGTTGTGCATAAGCACGGCAATTACTTCACGGCTTCCTTGAGGGCCTTGCCGGGAAGGAACTTCACGACAGAGCAGGCAGGAATCTCGATCTTCTCGTTGGTGCGGGGATTGCGGCCAGTGCGAGGGGCACGCTTCACGACCTTAAAGCTGCCGAAACCCATCAGGGTGATGGAGTCGCCGGAAGCGAGGCATTCCGTAATGGCCGAAATCACAGCATCGAGAGCCTTTTCGGATTTGACTTTGGTTTCGAGGCCGCTCGTGGCATAGATCTTTTCGACCAGTTCAGCTTTCGTCATCTTCTCTCTCCCAAAAAGTTTTTGAATCCGTTGCGGAGACCTTATTTCAGTAGAATGAGAACACCCTCATGTCAAGCGAGCTATGATAAGGAAATCAAAAATTTATGAGAAAGTTATACTGGTCGAACAAGCAGATGTCGACCATTTTTGAGCCCCCAATTCCCGCAAAGCTATGTGCCGCAAAGCTTCGGGGCTACGCGGCGCTTCTGCGCCTCTCGCCAAGATTGATCCATGTCAGCTCATGCTTGTTGCAGGAAAGATGGACCACCTCGGAGCCGGGTATCTCGCGGAAGGCCTGCACCACGGCATGGTCGGTCTCGCCCTGGAGCTTGAGCGTGCATACGAAGTTCTCGGCGGCATCGGCTTCCAGCCAGTGCTTCACCGTGCCCAGCAGGCGCTCGGGGTAGCAGGCCATATCGGAGAAGAGCCAGTCCACACGCCCCGTTTCCCGCGGGTCAAGCCCGAAGCCGGAGCCGATATGGTGGTCCACGCCCGGCATGGCCTCCACGCGCGCATCAAGGGGAGCCTTGTCGATGCTGTACACGCGTGCGCCCATGCTGGCGAGCACCCATGTCCAGCCGCCCGGGGCCGCACCGAGGTCGAGGCAGAGCTCACCGGGCTTCGGCCCCTGCCCGAGCAGGGTGAAGGTCTCCCACAGCTTGAGGTAGGCCCGGCTCGGCGGATTCACCTTGTCTTCCTCGAAGTTCACCTCGCCGTCCGCAAAGGCGGAGCTGCACTTGGCGGAGACCAGCAGGGTGTCCCTGTCCCAAAGCGTCCACGAGCCAAGGGGGGACGTGGGCGCAGGCGTTCCGAAGGCCAGCGGCCTCGCCTTCACCGGCGGGAGCTGCTGTTCGATGAGCGCCGCACGGCGGTGGAAGTCCACGGCGTGCAGTTTCCAGTTGCGCTGGATGGATTTCAGCGTGCGCACGGCCTCGCCTACCGAGGCGATGGGCTGGAAGAAGGGCTCCAGCCAGATGTTCTGCGCCCATGCCGAACGGAAAAGCCCGTCGGCCAGCACAAGGCGCTCCTTCACTTCGCGCACCTGCACGCCGTTCAGGGCCAGTTCGTCCACAAGATCGCGCTCGAAGCCGCGCGCCGCAAGATAGACGATCAGAGGCTTACTTGACATTGGGGAACAGCTCCTTGGACATTTCGCGCAGTTTGAACTTCTGCACCTTGCCGTTGCCCGTGCGGGGGAAATCCTCCAGCACGGCCACGTAGCGGGGTATCTTATGCCAGGCGATGCGCCCCCGGCAGAAGTCGCGCACGTCTTCGGTCTTCAGGCTCATGCCGTCCCGCGCGATGATGAAGGCGGCAATCTCCTCGCCGTAGCGATGGGAGGGGATGCCCAGCACCTGCACATCCCGCACCGAAGGCATACCCAGCAGGAATTCTTCTATCTCGCGGGGATAGATGTTCTCGCCGCCGCGCACTATCATATCCTTGATGCGCCCGGTGATGCGCAGGTAGCCCTCTTCGTCCACCGTGCCGAGGTCGCCGGTGCGGAGCCAGCCGTCGGCGTCTATGGTGTCGGCCGTGGCTTCCGGCATATTGAAATAGCCCTTCATGACATGATAGCCGCGCGTGCATATCTCGCCCTGCACACCTGCGGGAACGGGCTGGCGCGTCACAGGGTCGCGCAGTTCCATCTCGATGCCGCCGAGCACGCTGCCCACGGTACGGAAGCGGTGATCCTCGCTCTCGTCCATGCCCGTCATGGTGATGGCCGGGGACGTCTCGGTCTGGCCGTAGGGGATGACGACGGCCTTCATGCCCATGCGCTCCATGACCTCGCGGATCAGCGGCTCAGGGCATACGGAACCCGACATGAGGCCGAAGCGCAGGGAAGAGAAATCATACTGGCTGAAGCGCCGATGGCCGAGGATGGAGATGTACGTAGAAGGCACGCCGTAGATGCCGGTGCTCTTCTCGTCCTGAATGGCCGACATCACGCGCTCCGGCGAGAACGATTCGAGGATGACCATAGCGGCCCCGCTGGCCACACAGCCCAGCACGCCCAGCACACAGCCCATGCAGTGGAACAGCGGCACAGGGATGACCAGCTTGTCCTGCTCGGTCATTTCCTGGCGCTCCGCCACGGCGCGGCCGTTGTTGCCGATGCCCACATGGGTGAGCATGACGCCCTTAGGGAAACCCGTCGTGCCGGAGGTGTACTGCATATTCACCACGTCGTGCGGCTTCACCAGCGCCTCACGTGCCTTGTACTCTTCCACGGGCACGTCGTCCGCACGGGCAAGGATGTCGGCAAGCGTGAGGATACCCGGATGGGGTATGTTCTTCAGGCTCATGACGCGGCGCAGATGCGGGAACTTCGAGCACTTCAGCGCCCCGGCTTCCGCCTCTTCCAGGCTGGGGATGACGCGATAGAGCGCGGCCACGTAGTCGTAGTCGAGGAAGCCGTCGATGCAGCAGAAATTCTCGCATTCCGACTGGCGAATGAGATATTCCAGCTCGGTATCGCGGTAATTGGTATTGACGGCCACAAGCGTCACGCCGATGCGGGCGGTGGCGAACATCATGCACACCCAGTACGGCACGTTGGTGGCCCAGAGCGCGAGCTTTTCGCCGGGCTGGAGGCCCAGCGCCATCAGGCCTCGTGCAAGCCTGTCAACGGTTCCGGCAAATTCGCTCCACGTCTGCCGGAAATCATGGCCCACATACACGAGGGCCTCGCGGTCAGGAAAACGGGCTACGGTCTCATCCAGCATCTGACCGAGCGTACGTTCCTGAAGGACAAAATCAGACATATCCGTTCCTTTGTATAAGTACGCGGAAAACCGGGGCAGCATCGGTCTTCCCGACGCCCCTCTGGGAGCGGACTTTCAACGAAAGTTCCCCGGTAGGACGACCCTTTCCACCCCTTCTGCCAGAACGATTTGAGATACGAGTTCTGCCTGAAGGGCCTGCGGAAACCTCTCTGGGCCGTTTCCTAGCCCCCGATACTATGTCATTGCGCACGCTTTCTCAAGGAAAAATGCGGCGGCGTCCTCTCCAGCCGGGCAGAAAAATGCTTTTTCCACTGCCACTTACGGCTGTTATTCACGGATAAGCCACCTGTGCGCGAAGCGTGACGCCCCTTTCCTCCCGCCCTGCGCCAGTGCGGCGGAAGGAGCAGACTTGACTATATCAAGATAGCCAGATATATTGAATGACTAAATCTTGATATACTTCATCCTCAGGAACGCATGAAAGCACTCCGCTACCTCAAAGCCCTGGCAGACGAGACGAGGCTCCGGCTGGCCCTGGTGCTTTTCCATTACGAGCTTTCGGTCAACGAGCTTGTGGCCCTTCTCAGCATGGGGCAGTCGCGCATTTCGCGGCATCTGAAGATACTCACGGAAGCAGGCCTCCTCCATTCCCGGCGCGACGGGCTGTGGGTCTTCTACTCTGCCGAAGCCGAAGGCCCGGGGCACGACTTCCTCAAGTCCGTCATGCCCTATATGCTCGACGACGAGGCAGGCCGTGCCGACCTCGACTCCGCGGCCCGCATCATCGAAGAGCGGGCCATGAAGACGCGGCAGTTCTTCAACGAGATAGCCGACGACTGGGACGAGATGAACCGCGAGATACTCGGCGAATTCTCCCTGCCCGATGTCATCCTGAAGGCCGTGCCCGAAAACTGCGGCGTGGCCGCCGACCTCGGATGCGGCACGGGCGAAGTCCTCGAGCATCTGCGCGGGG
Source organism: Mailhella sp. (assembly GCA_017408905.1). Lineage (GTDB taxonomy): Bacteria > Desulfobacterota > Desulfovibrionia > Desulfovibrionales > Desulfovibrionaceae > Mailhella. The sequence goes on from JAFQTU010000001.1 coordinate 30,023, forward strand.
CCTGCCGCGAGCTCATCGGCGTGGACGGTTCCCCCCGTATGCTGGAGCTGGCACGCCGCCGCTTCGACGAGCATATGGAGGGCATATCCCTGCGCATCGGCGAACTCGACCACCTGCCCCTGCGCGACGGCGAGGCCGACTTCATCTGCATCAACCTTGTTCTGCACCATCTTTCCCGCCCCTCGGCGGCGCTGGGCGAGATAGCCCGCGTCCTGCACCCGGGCGGCCTTGTGCTGATAACGGACTTCGATCAGCACCTGCAGGAGAATATGCGCACCAGCTACGGAGACCGCTGGCTCGGCTTCTCGCTGGACGACATGAGCTCCGCCATGGCGAAGGCCGGGCTGTCCATCGTGGACTACCGCCGCCAGCCTGTGAAGAAGGGCCTTGCCCTTCACCTTATCCTTGCCAAGAAGTCGGCCCCGCACAGCGAGCAGGCCTGACCCGTTTTTCTACCCCAAACCATTTCTGGAGAAGTTATGTCCGCTAAAGAACTCGATCTTTCCCTTATGAACAAAGTGGCCGACATCACCCTTGCCGACTTCGGCAAGAAGGAGATGCAGCTCTCCGAGCGCGAGATGCCCGGCCTCATGGAACTCATCAAGCGCTACGGCGACGAAAAGCCCCTCAAGGGCCTCAAGGTGAGCGGCTC
>JAFQTU010000033.1 GCA_017408905.1 Mailhella sp.
CCATCCGCGCCGCCTCCATGACGCTGGCTATCACCAGCATAAGCGACCCTTCATCCCAGCTCCAGAACTTCGCCAACGGCGAACGCTCCGCCCTGCGGGGCTCTGGCCAGCGCTCCGGCGTCCCTTCGTCCGGCAAGCGCACCAGCATCTCCTCCCCCGGCAAGGAGGACGGCATCGGCTGGTACAGCCTCGACACCGATGACGACTCTGCCGCCCTGCCCGGCCTCCCTCCCCTGCCCGGCAGCTTCTCCCTCTGCGCGAAGGAACGCTTCTCCTTCTGCGCCCTCCCGCCCGAATCCCACGGGCATCTCCACTGGTACGCACTCGCACCTCCCTCCTCCGAAAACGTCTAGTCGCGGTTTCTGACCCAGTTCCCTGCTCTTCCGAGCGGTAATCTGGCGTATCGTCTGCACTTCGCTTTCGTGAGGACTCTTCATGCACAGTCTGCGCTGGCGCACCTGCGTCACGTTGCTGGCGGCATTGCTTTGCGTCGCCTGCGTATCCGTCAATTTCTTCTCCCTCCCCTCCTTCCTCGAAAAAGCCCTGCCGCGCCCCATCCATCTGGGGCTCGATCTTCGCGGCGGCATACATCTCACACTCGGTGCCGACATCGATCAGGCCGTGTCCCAGTCTTTGGCCCTTATGGGTCAGGATATCCGTTCCAGCGCTAACGATGCGGGAATAAGGACCCGCCTCCTCCGCCATGCCGACGGTCGAACGCTGGAATTCGTGCCGCATAAACATGAGGGAATCGAACAACTCTCCAACCTGCTGCGCGACCGGTTCGGACAGATGGCAGTCGGTTCTGCCGTCTCGTCCGGATCTGGGGAAAAACTCCACGTCACCTTCCACCCCGCCTACGAAAAAGAACTGCGCGAGCGCATCATGGATCAGACCATACGCACCCTGCGCGGCCGTATCGACGCCTTCGGCGTGGCCGAACCCGATATCCGCCGTCAGGGCGGCGACCAGATCCAGATACAGCTCCCCGGCGTTACCGACACCCAGCGCGCCCTCCAGCTCATCGGCCGCACGGCCCAGCTCACCTTCCACCGCGTACGCAAGGACGCCGAACCCGGCATGGTCATGCCCCTCGGCACGGCATGGTATCCCTACGTCAACACCGAGAAGCACTGGTCTGCCCCGGGCAGCCGCCCCGACTTCACGGGCGGCCTCGTGCTGGACAAAGCCCCCCTGCTCTCCGGGCAGGACATAGTGGACGCCCGCCCTGCCTTCGACGAACGCAACCAGGCCTGCGTCTCCATCCAGTTCAGCAGCCGGGGCGCGGACCAGTTCGAACGCGTGACCGAAGAACTCATCCATCAGCAGTTCGCCATCGTTCTGGACGGCGTCATCCAGAGCGCTCCCGTCATCCAGCAGAAGATCAGCGGCGGCAAGGCCAGCATCACCGGCTCGTTCACCACGGAAGAAGCGCAGGACCTTGCCGTGGTGCTCCGCTCCGGCTCGCTTCCCGCCGAAGTCAAGGTGCTGGAAGAACGCACCGTAGGCCCTTCCCTTGGTGCCGACTCCATCCGCGCCGGCCTCATCGCCGGTGTGGTGGGCGCTGTGGGCGTCATGCTCATCATGCAGGTCTGCTACGGTATGAGCGGCCTGCTGGCCAACCTTATGCTCACCTTCACCATAGGCCTGCTCTTTGCCGGCCTTGGCATCTTCGGCGCTACGCTCACCCTTCCGGGCATAGCGGGCGTGGTGCTCACCATCGGTATGTCGGTGGACGCCAACGTCCTTGTTTTCGAGCGCATACGCGAAGAGATAGGCCGCCGCCTGCCCATACGCGAGGCCGTGGCCGCAGGCTTCCGCGAAGCTCGAAGCTCCATCCTCGATGCCAACTTCACCACCCTGCTCACCGCCGCCGTGCTCTACCAGTTCGGCACCGGCCCCATACGCGGCTTCGCCGTCACGCTGGCGCTGGGCATCCTTGCCTCCATGTTCACGGCTATTTTCGTATCGCACCTCTGCTTCGACTGGTGGATACGCCGCAACGGCGCCGTGAACTGCGGGCTCACCCCTCATGCCGTGTCGGACTAGCAGAGTCCGGGCGGCCGTGCCGCTCTGCCTGCGGCACATCCCTGGCCGGGCGGTCCGGCATTCTCTCCTCCGGGCCGCCCCTCACAAAGCACCACATTACCGAACATCATTCCGGCAGGAGCGTTCCTGCCCCATATCCCGCCCAGGAGTAACCACATGGACGATCATCTCAAGCTTGCCATAGAACTTGCCACCGCCCAGGCCTCTGTCCGCGTTATGGAAGAAGAGGAAATGGTGGCCATGATACGCAGCCTTTCCACCAGCCTGAAGAAAATGACGGACGACAGCCTTGACGTCGACGGCGAAGAATCCCTGACTTCCAGCCCCGCCCGCTCCATCAAGGAAAAGACCATCACCTGCCTCGAATGCGGCAAGGTCTTCAAGCTCATCACCAGCAAGCACCTCTCCACGCACGGGCTCGACGCCGAAGCCTACCGCCGCAAGTGGGGCCTCAAGCCCGATACGCCGCTGGTATGCAAAAGCCTCCAGCGCACCCGCCGCAAGAAGATGAAGGACATGAAGCTCTGGGAAAAGCGCAGAGCCTCCGTGTAAAACGAGAAAAGCCCCGGAAACGGGGCTTTCTTTTCAGGCGCGCACCACCATGATATGGGGGGCGGCGTTCTCGGCAGGGAAAGGGTCCTGCGACGGCGAAGAGCCGAACAGCCTGCCTGCGGGCAGAAGGGCGGCGCGCTTCTGCAATTCCATGAGCACGGCGCGTTCGTAGCGCCTTGCGGTGGCGGCGCTCCCGCCGTGGCCTTCTATGGCGGCCGCGGCAAGCTGGGTCTGCTCCCACAGGTTCATGAGTTCACCGTCGGCAAGGAGCTGGACATCGGCCAGCGAGGCGTTTTCCCCCATTTCGGAAGGCGAGGCAGAAAAAAGCGGTTCCATGATTCCCCCTGAAACTGGCGGCGTACGTTCAAGGAAGAAGCCCGGGCTGTTCCGGGCCGTCGGAGGCGGGCTTCCGCCCTGTCCCTCCCCCCGCAGGGGGCTCCCCGGCGGCACTGCCGGCAGGCCGCCGCAAAATAACGGAAAACCGTTTAGCTTTTTTCGAGGGAAGAATCAAGCCTGCCAGCTCCCCCGCCGGGAAGGCCGCGCCTAGGGCCTGCAAATCAGCGGGAAAACGCCCTCCGGCCCTTGACAGCCGCCCCTTGTGCATTAACAATACATCAACTCTCAGGGCGGGGTGCGATTCCCCACCGGCGGTGACCCGCTTCGGCGGGAAGCCCGCGAGCGGCCTCCACGGGGAGCGCCGCAGACCCGGTGCGACTCCGGGGCCGACGGTCACAGTCCGGACGAAAGAGAATGGTTCCCTGCCTCAGCCCGAGGCCCTTCCTCTCTCCACATTCCTTCTTGCCCTGATGTCAGACATCTCCGGGGAGCTTGTCATGCGTCAGTCTTCTCTCTGTTCCATAGAACAGGCCATCGACGATATCCGCCACGGCCGTATGCTCATCCTTGTGGACGACGAGGATCGCCACTCCGGCGGCCATCTGGTCATTGCCGCCGAACATGTGGACGCCGCCGCCGTGAACTTCATGGCGCGCCACGCCTGCGGCCTTGTGTGCCTTGCGCTTTCCGCCGAAATGGCCGATGCGCTCAAACTGCCCCTCATGCCCGCCAGCGGCATGAAGCAGAACACGTCCGTCACCGTTTCCATCGACGCCCGCTCCGGCATCACGAACGGCATCTCCGCCGCCGACCGCGCCGCCACCATACAGGCCGCCGTGGCCGAAGGCGCTGGCCCGGATTCCGTGGTCACGCCCGGGCACGTCTTCCCCCTGCGCGCCAAGAACGGCGGCGTGCTCACCCGCGCGGGCATTGCGGAAGGCGCGGTGGACCTTGCCTTCTTCGCCGGTTCCAAGCCTGCCGCCGCCGTATGCGAGATCCTGAAGGAAGACGGCTCCATCGCCCGCATGGACGACCTTGAGGCCTTCGCCGCCGAACACGGCCTGCACATCGCCGCTATCCGCGACATCATCCGCTGGCACATCCGCTACGGCAAGCTGGCTGTGCGCCGCGTTTCCGAAGCGCGCATGCCCACCAAGTACGGCACCTTCCGCATCATAGCCTACGAGAACGACGCCACGCCCGATACCCATGTGGCGCTGGTGAAAGGCGACGTGGACGAAAAGCTCGACCCTTCCCCCGTGCTGGTGCGTGTGCACAGCGAATGCCTCACCGGAGACGCCTTCGGTTCCCTGCGCTGCGACTGCGGCAACCAGCTTGCCGCCGCCCTCATGCAGATAGAGAAGGAAGGCCGCGGCGCCCTGCTCTACATGCGTCAGGAGGGGCGCGGCATCGGCCTTGCCAACAAGATCAAGGCCTACGTGCTTCAGGAACAGGGCTACGACACCGTGGAAGCCAACATCAAGCTGGGCTTCGCCCCCGACCTGCGCGATTACGGCGTGGGCGCGCAGATACTCAAGGACCTCGGCATCAGCCGCCTGCGCCTCATGACCAATAATCCCCGCAAGATAGTGGGCCTTGAAGGCTACGGCATCGAGATAACCGACCGTGTGCCCATCGAGACCGGGCTCTGCGAAGTGAACGAATACTACATGCGCACCAAGCAGGAAAAAATGGGGCATATCCTGCACTTCGGCAAAAAGAAGAAATAGCCCCTCCCGCAAAGACAAGAAAGCCGCGGCCGGAACTCCCGACTGCGGCTTTTCCATACCCTGCGTTCAGGCACTCAGCGCCTGCCGTCCATCTGCGAGAGAAAAAGCCCCGCCAGCGTGAGCACCGCCCCGGAAGCCGACATCACGGTCAGGCGTTCCCCCAGCACGAGGGCCGCCGCCGCAACGGTTATCGCCGGGACAAGGTAGATGTACAGGCTGGTGCGCACCGTGCCCAGAGCGCGCACGGCGATGTTCCATGTGGTGAAGCACATGGCCGAGGCGCAGAGCCCGAGGAAGAGCAGGTTGAACACGTTCTCCGGCTTCAGGAAGCGGCCCGCATCCCAGTGCAGGTCGAAGAGCAGGAGGCAGGGCAGCATGAAGACAAGGCCCCAGCCGAAGGTACAGCGCGTCACCTGAATGATATTACAGCCCCAGCGGCCCATGATGCGCGTCAGGCAGGCATAGAGCGCCCACACCAGCGCGGCGGCTATGGCAAGGATATCGCCCAGCGGGTCGAGCCGCATCTCGCTCACGCCGCTGAAGCTGATGAGGCAGATGCCGCTCATGGCCACGAAAAAGCCCACGTAGAAGAAAAGGCCCAGCTTTTCCTCGCCGCGCAGAACGAAGCGCGCCACCAGCGCCGTGAACATGGGCGCGGCGCAGAGGATGACGCTGATATTCGAGGCCAGCGTGTAGCCAAGGGCGATGTTTTCCAGAAGGTAGTAGAGGCAGATGCCCGAAAGCCCGGCGGCGGCAAGGACAAGGCGGCGCTTCGGCGTCATGCCGGGCAGGCGGCCCGGTGCGGAAAGGTAAAGCGCGGCAAAGGCCATGGCGAAGCGCAGGAACAGTATCTCCGCCGCATGGAAATCTTCCAGCAGTATCTTGGTGGAGATGAAGGTCACGCCCCACACGAACACGGTGAACAGCGCGGCGCTATGGCCCAAAAGCGCGGACGAAGGGAACTGGGGCAGTCTCATGGCAGGCTCGGGGCAAAAGCAGGCCCCTCTTCCCGTCGGGGAAAAGGGGCTGCGGATCAGCGGATGAAGTTGGTCCAGATGCGTTCTTCGGTCTCAGGCATGGGGATGCCTGCGGCCTTGCCCGCTTCGATGCACTTGAGGAGCCACGCCATGTTGCGGCCGAGCTGGCGCATGGTCTGCATGCCTTCCTCGTCCTGCTTCACTTCGGCGGCATTGCCGCCGTGCACCTGATTCCAGTAGTTGGACGAGACCACGGGCATATTGTTGATGGTGAAGTACTTGTTGAGCTGGTCGAAGGCCGCGCTTGCGCCGCCGCGGCGGCAGCTCACGATGGCCGCGCCCGGCTTATTGGCCAGCAGGGCCGAGCCGGAGAAGAACAGCCGGTCGAGGAAGGCCGACATCTGGCCCGACATGGAAGCGTAATAGACCGGCGAACCGAAGACGAAGCCGTCGCTCTGGGCCGCAAGGGGGAGCACGTCGTTCACGATGTCGTTGCGGAAGCAGAGGCCGCCGTTCTTGCGGCAGGCCCCGCAGGCGATACAGCCGGGGATAGGATCTTTGCCCAGATGGATGATCTGCGTGGTGATGCCCTGATTGAGCAGTTCGGACGCCACTTCGGACAGCGCGGTGTAGGTACAGCCGCTGGCATGGGGGCTGCCGTTGATGAGAAGGACCTTCATACTCCCTCCTTTACAGAAGAAAAAGGGAGACTGCCCGGAAAAGGGCATCTCCCATCGTTGCAGGATGCAAGTTCGATGCGTCTTACTTCGAAGCCACGATAACGCGGGCGGGGCGCAGGAGATGCTCGTTGAGGCGGTAGCCCTTCTGCATCACGCGGACGATGCAGCCGGGGGCCACGCTCTCGCTGACTTCCTGACCGACGGCCTCATGGTCGTTGGGGTCGAATTCCTGACCGGCTTCGCCCACGGGAACGAGGCCGTGCTTTTTCAGCGCGTCGAGCAGCATGGTACGGGTCATCTCCACGCCGATCATCATGTTCTGGCATTCGGCGGCCTGAGAACCGTACTGGATGGCAAGGTCGAGGTTGTCAAGCGTGGGGAGCAGATCGCCCAGCACCTTTTCGGCGGCGTAGCGGGCCTGCTCTTCCTTCTCGCGCTGGACACGCTTCTTGAAGTTGTCCATCTCGGCAAGGGCGCGCAGTTTCACGGCATTGGCTTCCATAGCCACATTGCAGGAGCCGCAGAGCTTGGTGCGGTATTCCTCGAGGAGCTCTTCCTCGGTCTTTTCCAGCACTTCGGCTTCGGCCTTTTCTTCCTGCATATCGAGTTCCGCTTCGTTCACGGATTCTTTCTTTTCTTCGTTCTGACTCATGTCATCATCCTCCAGAATGGTACGCCACAGTTAGGGCCGGAGAGCCCCTCTGTCAAGGCGTGGAAGGTAGGGAAAACTCAGCGCCTGCGGGCGAGCACATGAAGCCGGGCCGCCATGGCGTCCAGCACGAGGAGCGGGCTGACCTGCGCCTGAAGCTGGTCCTGCGCTTCCACGAATATCTCGTCGGCCTGCATGAGGGCGGCTTCGGGAAGGCGGCGGAACACCGCACTGAGCATGCCCCCCTCGCGCCCGGCAATGCAGTCGGCCAGCGCCTTCTGCCCTATGAGCACGATATGCTGGGCCTTGGCCGCGTCCATGCCGTTCCTTTCGGACGTCATGTCCAGCCAGCCGCGCCCTTCGGCCACGAAGCGCCCGAGAGCCTGTTCCCACGGGCGCAGTTCTTCCGGCAGGGGCCGCCCGGCCTCTGGCCACGGCAAAGTGACCATCCAGCCGCGCGAGACCAGCGTGGGCAGAAGCCTTTCGCGCTGGGGGGCCGTGAACACGAAGCAGGTATCGGGGCAGGGGTCTTCAAGCACCTTGAGCAGGGAATTGGCCGCTTCGATGCCCAGAGACTGCGCCTCTGCCGCGATGATGACGCGCCAGCGCGCGAAATGGGGCTTTTCGCCAAGGATGGGGCGCAGGCCGCGCACCTCGTCTATCTTGATGCTCCCCTCCCTGCCGTCCAGCAGGATGAGGTCGGGATGCATATTCACGCCGAGGCGCAGGCACGAGGAACAGGAAAGACATGGGCCCATAGCCATAGCCTTGGGTTCCATGCCTTCCGGGTCTTCACAGTTGAGGAGTGCGGCCCACCACAGGGCAAGGGCCACGCGATCCGCCGCCTCGCCGCCTTCGAGGTGAAGGAGCTGGGGCGGGCGGACACGCAGGGCGCGGAGCATGGCGCGGGGCCGCTCCAGCGCGCCTGACAGCGCAGGGCCGAAGGCGGCACGGGCGTCTTCGATGCCGGGAAGCTGCTCTTCAGCCGCGCTCTTGCGGGCCGGAGCCTTCCTGCCGTCTTTGGCCGCGGCCATATCAGTGCTTGAAAGTCTGGTTTCTGTCGGGGCCGACAGAGATGAAGCCTGCCTTCACGCCGAGGATATCTTCGATGCGCTCCACGTAGCGGCGGCAGTTCTCGGGGAGCTGTTCCCAGCTCGTGCAGGCGGTGAGGTCTTCTTCCCAGCCGGGGAGCACTTCGAACACGGGCTTCACATTGTCGAGGCCGCGCGGCGTCTGCGGGGGATACTGCATCACCTTGCCTTCGTATTCGTAGGCCACGCAGACCTTGAGTTCCTTGAGGCCGGTGAGCACGTCGAGCTTGGTGAGGGCCATGGTAGTGGGGTCGCAGAGGCGCGCCATCTCGCGCAGGACCACGAGGTCCAGCCAGCCGCAGCGGCGGGGGCGGCCGGTGGTAGCGCCGAATTCACCGCCCTGAGAGCGCAGGAAGTCGCCGGTCTCGTCGAAAAGTTCGGTGGGGAAGGGGCCAGCGCCCACGCGGGTGGTATAGGCCTTGACGATGGCGATGCGCTGGTCGATGAGGCCGGCGTTCACGCCGGAACCGATGGAGGCGTTGTCGCAGACCACGTTGGAGGAGGTCACGAAGGGGTAGGTGCCGTGGTCGATGTCCAGCATCACGCCCTGCGCGCCTTCGAACATGATGCTCTGGCCGGCGGCGTTGGCGTCCATGATAAGGCTGGAGGCGTCGGCCAGATAGGGCACAAGGCGGGGGGCAAGGGCCATGAGGTCGTTGAAGACCTTTTCAGGGTCGAGCGCTTCCATGCCGTAGAGCTGGGTGAAGAGCACGTTCTTCTCTTCAAGCGCCTTCTCGATCTTGGCCTTCAGCACTTCAGGGTCGGTAAGGTCGCCGGCGCGCACGCCCACGCGGGACTTCTTGTCCTCGTAGCAAGGGCCGATGCCGCGGCCGGTAGTGCCGATCTTGTTCTTGGCCTTGCCTTCACGGGCGCCGTCGATGGCGCGGTGATACGGCATGATGAGGTGGGTCTTGTAGCTGATCTTGAGGCGCTCGGGGCTCACATCGAGGCCGAGGGCGGCAAGCGCGTCGATCTCTTCGAAGAAGCCGGCAGGGTCGAGCACGACGCCGTTGCCTATGATGCACATCTTGCCGGGATGAAGGATACCGGAAGGCACCACGTGCAGGACGTATTTCTTGCCGTCAACGATGACGGTATGGCCCGCGTTGTTGCCGCCCTGGAAACGGACCACCATATCCACTTCGGAAGTGAGCAGATCGACGATCTTGCCTTTGCCTTCGTCGCCCCACTGCGCACCAACGATAGTCATGTTCGACATACATGTCTCCTTGGAAGGATCTTCATTGGATGGTCAAGGAAAAAACGCTTTCCATTGAACGCACCAAGCCCCATTTATAAAACCCTTTGACAAGGGCGTCAATATGCAAAGGGGCTTCCTTAAAAATAGGCCGGGCCCGGAAACAGGGCAGAAGGCAAGGCGCAGGGACGCCTGCCCTGCCGCAGGCATCACAAGTTAGATAAATCTAATCCTTGTCCAGCTCTTCGAGCGGGGGCATACGGCGCACGGCCCGGCGGCCTGTGCGGGCCGCTCCGGCCTTGCCTTTGGCGGGCGCGGCAGTCTTGGCGGCACTCCTGCCCGCAGGCGCGGCCTTGCCCTTCGGCTTCGGCACGGAGGGGGCGGGCTTCTCCGCATCCGCCTTCGCCACACCGCGGCGGCGCACCACGACATCGGCCCTGCCTGCCCCGCCCTGCCCTTCCGTCTTCCCGGCGTCGCTGGCGGCAGATTCCGCATCGGCCCGGGCGGCGAGGCGCACTTCTTCCAGAGCCTCGGCGGCATGGACGGCCCCGCGATACCACGAGGCGTCCCTGTCCTTGAAGCGCTCCTTCATGACGTGGACGGCCTCGACGTTCTGATCCACAAGCAGGGCGCTGCGGCCCAGCTCTGCGGCGGACTCGCCCAGCGTTCCGCTCCCGGCGAAGAAGTCGCAGAGCACGTCGCCGGGCTTCGAGTGCACCTTGACGATGCGGTCGATGACGCCGCGCGGCTTCTGCGTGGCGTAGCCGGTCTTTTCGCGGCCGTTGGGGCTGACTATGGTGTGCCACCACACGTCGGTCGGCGTCTTTCCCAGCGCGGCCTTGTCCGCCCCCACGAGGCCCGGGGCCATGTAGGGGATGCGGTCCATCTCGTCGAAGTTGAAGGTGTAGTGTTCGGGGTCTTTGGCATACCAGAGGATATTGTCGTGCTTGGCGGACCAGCGGCAGCGCGAACGGGCCCCGTAGTCGTAGGCCCAGATGATCTCGTTGATAAAGGATTCGCGGCCGAAGATGCCGTCCAGCATGACTTTGCAGTAGTGTATCTCGCGGTAGTCGAGGTGGAAGAAGAACGAGCCCTGCGGCTTCAGGATGCGGCAGGCTTCCACCATGCGGGGATGCAGGAAGCCGAGGAAGTCATCGAAGCGGTCGTCGTAGCCCAGCGTCTCGCCCTTGATGGTGCGATAGACATAGCCCTTGAAGCCCACGCGGTCGCCGCTGTCGTCGCGCACCGTGGATATCTTGGTGCGCTGCTGCACTCTGCCGGTGTTGAAGGGCGGGTCGATATAGATCAGATCCACACATTCGTCCGGCAGGCCGCGCAGAACGGCAAGGTTGTCGGCATGGCATACGGCTATCTTGGGCATGGTTCTCCTCTGCCGCCTGCGAAAGACGGCGGGGCGATATTAAACGTTTCCGCACGTCAAGGCAAGCAAAGAGCGCCTGTTTTGCGAAAAGCCAGCGCAGGGCAAAGAAAAAGGCCCGCTCCGGCATACGGGGCAGGCCTTTCGTTCTGCTTTTCTGTCTATTTCAATTCCAGCAGTTCGCGCGGGGCTTCCTTTTCCAGTTCGAAAAGGGCTTCTTCCAGCGCATCGCTCAGGGCGTTGGCGCGGCGCGGATCCCAGTCGGCAAGGGCTTTGCGCATATCCTCAAGGATGGCGGCCACCTTCTTCACGCCGGGAAGAAGGGCGCGCTTCACGTCGTCGGGCAGATCGCTGAAGCGCAGGGCATCGGGCAAGTATCCGGCAAGCTCGGTCACGCCGCGCTTCATGCCAGCCGGGCCCCACTGGTCGAGCTGGGACCAGACCAAGGCGCAGAGCTTCGGCCAAGCCTGAAGCACCTCGTCCTCGTCGTAGGTCCATGCGCTCACGCGTATCTGAAGTATGCGGCCCACAGGCTATTCCCCTTCCACCCATTCGCTCTGCACGCGGGCCACCACGTCTTCCACAGCGGACTGCTGATCGGGCGGGCAGACCACGATGAGCGGAGCACCGGCGTCCACGTTCTTCTGCTGGTCGAAGTACACGTCATAGATGATGCCCGTGGGGCCGGAATAGCAGAGCGGCACTTCGCGCTTCATGCGGGAGACGATGAACAGCTCCATGCCGTCGTGGATGGTCACGGTACGGCAGCCCAGCATCTTGACCTTGGTGTCGATATCGGGCGTGAAGTAGTACTTGGCGCGCTCGGGGGCGCAGAAGGCGTAGAGGCTTTCCTTGAGCAGGCGGCTCACCACTTCCTGACGGGTCAGGTAATGGCGGATGACGCCCAGCGGCGTGCCGGATTCCACGAACGTCCCGTCCAGCTCGCGATAGACCTTCTGCATCACGCCGCGCTCATTGGCCAGCACCTTGCGGGGGTTCTTCTCGCGGGTGATAGTGGCGATATGCGTTCCGGGAATCTCCTTCCACATACCGGTGAAGCCGTGCACCTTGGCCCCTTCGGCGATATCGGTGAAGGTGATGACGCCGGAATGGGGGGCGCAGACCTCTTTTTCGGTATAGGGCTCGGCCTTGAGGGCTTCCAGAACTTCGGCGATGTCTCTCATGCTTTCCCCTAGCGGTAGTAAAGGTTGCGGCCGCCCATGGTCTCGAGGGCCTGACGGAGATTCACGCGCACATCGCGGCGGTCCCACACACCCTGAATATGGCCGCGCGAAAGGGCCTTGTAGCAGTTGTGGTGGTCGGGGGCGATGTCGATGCCCGTGGTGTTCTTGATGACGCCCGGGCCTGCGAAGCCGATATCGGAAGAGCGGATGGCGAACTGGTAGAAGGCGCATCCGAGGAAGGAGGCCACAGGGCCGCCGTAGGACTTGGTATCGTACAGCACCAGATAGAGGCCGCCCGCTTCGATGTAGCGGCGCACGGCCACGGTACAGCGCGGCATCTGGATGACGCCGTGCGTGCCTTCCTGAATGCGGATACCTGCCGTGCCGTGGCAGTACACGATGAACGGATAGCGCTTGCGGCGCGCACGGTCGGCGGCGGCCACGAACTTGGAGCCTTCGGCCACGCCCACGGAGCCGCCTCGGAAAGAGCCGACAAGGATGGCCACCACGCACTGCACACCGTCGATGCGGGCCTCGAAGGTGATGCAGCCGCTCTTGAGGCCGGTCTTCTGCTTGGCGTCGGCTATCTTGGCGTCGAAGTCCGGGAAGTTCAGGGGGTTGCCCGCCTCGACTTCCGTATTGAACTCGTAAAGAGAGCCTTCGTCGAAGCAGTTGTTCATCACCCACTGGTATTCCATGGGGAAATGATGGCCGCAGGTGGAGCAGACGCCGGCGAACTCGTCATAGAGGTCGGGCGCCCACATATCCATACAGCCGCGCTGGGCCGAATAGGGGCAGGAGACGGCGCGGTCCTCCCGGGCCTTCTTGCTCACCCAGTTCCAGCCGGAGCGGCTGTTCTCGTCCCAGTCCGAGAGGGTGGTAAGCTCTTCCTCGGACGTGACGGCGACTTCCTCGGTCTTGCCCCTGAGCTTGTTCCAGGGCTTGAGCACGCGGATCTTGAACATCTCCCATTCGGAGCGCACTTCCTCGACCACGTTGCCGAAGGTGCGGCGGTTGCGCTGGTAGAGGTCGTAGATGAGGCGGTTGTAGATCTCCCACCACTGTTCCGACCATGCGTCGCCAAGGCGGCCCATGACGGAGCGGGTATTGCGCACTTCGCCGTACGAGGCCTTGATGAACTTGTTCTGGCGCATCTCCACAAGGCGCTGACGGGCCGCACGGGAGAGCTTCCAGCTCACGAAGAACTCGTCGAGGTTCAGCTCGCGGTCGCGCAGGCGGCGCAGCATGGCGGCGCGCAGGGGGGCAAGGCCGCGGGCCTTGAGCACCACTTCGTCCGTAGCGCGCAGGACTTCCTGACGCACGGTGCGGAAGAACTCGTAGTGATACGGGCGCGCACCGAGAACGGGTTCCTGAATGATCTTGTCCACATAGCCGAACTTCAGGTTGTCTTCGGCGGTAAGGTGCAGGTCGCGGGCACAGCGTTCCACAAGGTCGGCGGAAGCACGAGCTCCGCCGCGCAGGCGGCCTTCGATGGCGGCCGCGCCTTCGGGCGAGATGACGGAGTAATAGCCGTGCGAGAGCATGAGGCGGCGGTCGGCCAGAGAAATGGCCTCGGCACCGCCGGAGCCGCCTTCGGAGAACACGGCGATGAGCGGCACGGTGAGGCCTGCCATCTCATAGATGTTCTTGGCTATCTGCTGGGCCGCACCGGGGTAATCCTCCAAGGGGTAGCCGCCGGGCGTGAACACGTAGGCATGGATGGGGATGCCTTCGGTCTCGGCCACGCCCATGTAGTGCTTGGCCTTGGCATTGCCCCAGGGCTTGGCGGAACCGCCGTTGCGGAATTCCTCGCCGTGGCCCTTTTCATGGCCGATGACGAGCACGGGCTGGTGATAGACATCGCCGTTGCGCTTGCGGGTGATGTAGGCGCGGGCAATGACCATAGCCGGGTCGTTGGTATGTTCGCCCTGTCCGCCTATCTCGGTGTAGTTGTCGTAAACGTTTTCAAGGATATCGCGCAGGCAGACGCGCTGGGGGTGGCGCACGATGCGCACCTTGTCCATGGGGGTGAGCTTGTCTTCAAGCCTGCATTCGGTGCGGAAGAACAGGTCTTCCAGCGCGGCAAGGCCTGCCTGCACCTCGGCCGCAGCGCAGTCGGGGAAGCGCTCGCGGGCGGCGGCAAGGCCGTTCTCCAGTTCGGAGATGTCTTCGGCGTGTTTGCCCGGGAAGATGTCCTTGATATAATTCAGTCGATCAGCAAGCTGATGGAGCTGTTTTTCCCATTCCATACAAAGATTCCCTTTCCTGAAAAGAGCAGGAAACTAGAAACGCAGCATACGCTCCGTCTTTTTCTTCAGAAATTCCACGTTCGACTTCAAGGGTTCGCCCTTGCCGTTATGGCCTTCAAGGACGAGGTGCTCGAGGAAGTCGAGGCCGTTGGCGCTGACTTCGGCCAGATCCCTGCCCCAGATGATGCCGAGGGCGAGGTTCGGGTCGAATTCCGTGGGGATGGTGTACGGCTTTTCCGGAGAAGCGGAAGGCACATGGGTATGCAGGCGGCACCAGTCGCGCTCTTCCCACTGGAAGCGGTCGATATCGCCCACCCACGGGGCGAAGCCGCTGTCCGGGTCTTCGGCGATGATGCGGTATTCCACACCCACGCCGTGGAAGGTGATGTCGTCCTGCGTGTAGCCCAGAGCGTCGCCGAGGCCGGTGCGTATCTGTTCTGCGATAAGGTCCACCTCCTGCCCCTTCACGCGGCTGATGGCCGCGGAAACGCCGTTCTCCACCTGGATGCGGGTATTCACTTCCATAAGGAAGGGGTGGCCGTCGCGGGTAACGATCCATTCCCACGTGCCCACGCTGTCGTAGCCGACCTTGCGCGCCATGTTCAGGGAATGCTGGGTTATCTCGTCGAGCACGGCGGCGGCATCGAAGCCGTATTCGATGGAAGACGGGTCGAAGCCGGGGGCCACTTCAAGGCGCTTCTGGCGGCCGGTGGACTGGATGGAGCAGTTGCGGGTTCCGAAATGCACGGGGTTGCGGCCGGAACGGTCGGAAAGCACCTGCACTTCGAGGTGGTTGAAGTCGGTCACGCGCTGTTCGATAAGCACGCCTTCGTCCTTGAACTGGCGCATGGCGTAGTTGCGGATGCGGCGATAGACCTGGCGGAAGGTGTCGATATCGTACACTTCCTCAATACCCATACCGCCGCCGCCAGCCGAAGCCTTAACCAGAACGAGGGGGCGGGCAATGCCCTGCTGGAGCTGGTATTCGAACAGGGTGCGGGCCACCTTTTCGGCTTCCAGCTCATCGTAGATGGGCCTGTCGGAACCGGGAACGGTGGGAACGCCGATGCTGCGGGCAAGGCGCTTGGTATTGATCTTGTCGCCAAGGTCACGGATGACGCGCCACGAGGGGCCGATGAACACAAGGGAGCGTTCACGTTCCGTAACGCGGCGGGCGAAGCGGAAGTCTTCGGCAAAGAAGCCGTAGCCGGGGTGCACGGCGGTAGCGCCGGCCTCGTCGGCAATGCAGAGCAGTTCGTTGGCGTCGTGATACGAAGATATGCGGTACAGGCTTTTTTCGCCGCCAAGCTCGCGCGCAAGGGCGACATGGCCGGAGCTCACGTCTTCGGCGGTGTACACGCTTACGAATTCGAGGCCCAGCTTCTTACATGCCTGCATTATGCGGACTGCGATCTCGCCGCGGTTCGCAATGAGCACTTTATGTTTTCTATTCACGCCATTTTCCTTTGTAGCATAGGGAAAAGGCTCACTGAAGAGCGATTCGTAAAAGGGACAGGGCGATCCTCTCCTCCCGCCTTGTCCGGACTAAACGCATGGCGGCCCTGGAAGCCGCAAAGCCGCATGCTTTGAGATACGGAGCATGGACTTTTTTTGAGCATCCCGGTTCGCTGGGCCGGGATGTTTGCACACACAAGCGAGGCGCATTATACCTTACTGGCAGAAATTAGCAAGCCCCACATTTTTTCTGCAAAAAACACGGTATTTTATTTGCGGATAGTTGCATAACGGCAAAGCCCCGGGCACCGTTCGGCAGAGCCTTTCCCGGCAGTTCCGGCAGGATAGCGCCATGCCGGGCCGGGCCTTGCGCACGCCCTGCCCCGCCGCCGGAAGCGCCTTACCGCATCTTGCAATATCTCATTATTTTATTTACTATTCGAAGTTCACCAAGATTTTACGCGCCTCGCTCGATATGCCGGGCCCCGCGCCTTTTCATTCGCATAGTTTCAGAAGGAACAGAATATGGGTTCCATCGCCCGCAACGAGTCTCTTCGCAATATCGCCATCATAGCCCACGTTGACCACGGCAAGACCACGCTGGTCAACGCCCTTTTCAAGCAGAGCGGCATGTTCCGCGCCGACCAGGAAGTGGACGACCGCATCATGGACAGCATGGAGCTGGAACGCGAACGCGGCATCACCATCTCCGCCAAGAACTGCTCCGTGAAGTGGAAGGACGTGCGCATCAACATCCTCGACACCCCCGGCCACGCCGACTTCGGCGGCGAAGTGGAACGCGCCCTCTCCATGGTGGACGGCGTCATCCTGCTGGTGGACGCCTCCGAAGGCCCCCTTCCCCAGACCCGCTTCGTGCTGCGCAAGGCCCTTGGCCTTGAACTGCCCGTCATCGTGGTGCTGAACAAGATCGACCGCAAGGACGCCCGCCCCGACGAAGTGCTCAACGAAGTCTATGACCTGTTCATCGACCTCGATGCCAACGAGAACCAGCTCGAATTCCCTGTGCTCTACGCCATCGGCCGCGATTCCGTGGCCATGAACGGCATCAACGACGAGCGCAAGGACATGGCCCCCCTGTTCGACGCCATCCTCAAGTACATCCCCGCCCCCACCTACGACGAGGAAGAACCCTTCCACATGCTCGTGGCCGACCTCGACTACTCCGACTACCTCGGCCGCCTGGCCGTGGGCCGCATCCGCAACGGCCACGCCCACACCAAGGACGCCCTCGTCTGCATCGGCGAAGACGAAAAGCCCCGCCCCCTGCGCGCCACCCGCTTCCAGGTCTATGACGGCCGCAGCATGGTGGACGTGGACGAAGTGCACCCCGGCGACATCGTGGTGATGGCTGGCCTTGAAGACGTGACCATCGGCGATACCGTGTGCACCGCCGCCGCCCCCTATCCCCTGCCCCGCATCAAGGTGGACGACCCCACCGTGTCCATGCGCTTCGGCATCAACACTTCTCCCCTCGCCGGCCGCGAAGGCAAGATAGTGCAGGCCCGCAAGATACGCGAACGCCTTGACCGCGAAGCCCTGCGCAACGTGTCCATCCGTGTGGAAGACACCGAAGACCGCGACGCCTTCCTCGTCAAGGGCCGCGGCGAATTCCAGATGGCCATCATCGTGGAAACCATGCGCCGCGAAGGCTTCGAGCTCACCGTGGGCCGCCCCGAAGTCATCTTCAAGGACATCGACGGCGAACGCTGCGAACCCATCGAAGACGTGACCATCGACTGCGACGAAATCTACATGGGCATCGTCACCGAAAAGCTGAACTTCCGCAAGGGCCGCATGACCAACTGCGTCAACAGCGGTACGGGCCGCGTGCGCCTTCAGTTCTCCGTGCCTTCCCGCGGCCTCATCGGCTACCGCGACGAATTCCTTACCGACACCAAGGGCACGGGCATCATGAACTCCAATTTCAGCGGCTACGAACCCTTCCGCGGCGAGTTCCTCACCCGCCTGACCGGCTCCCTCATCGCCGACCGCGCAGGTTCCGCCGTGGCCTACGCCCTGTACAACCTCGAACCCCGCGGCAAGCTCTTCGTGGTTCCCGGCGACCCGGTCTATGAAGGCATGATCGTGGGCGAACACAGCCGCGACAACGACATCGACGTCAACGCCACCAAGGAAAAGAAGCTCACCAACCTGCGCGCTTCCGGCCACGACGAGAACATCCAGCTCACCCCGGTGCGCCCCTTCTCGCTGGAACAGTGCCTGAACTTCATGCGCGAAGACGAAGTGCTGGAAGTCACCCCGCAGTCCCTGCGCCTGCGCAAGGCCGTGCTCTCCGGCGTGGAACGCTTCCGCATGGGCGGCAGCCGCAAGCGCGTGTAATACGCCCCGGCTTCGCTTTCTGAACACCACGGGCCGCCTTCGGGCGGCCTTTTTCTTTCCCTTCCGCCCCTGAGAGGGGCATCCCCCTCGCCGCACCGCGCACAGGGCAGGAAAAAAGGCCCCTCCGAAGAAGGGCCTTTTGCGTATCCTTTACAGGCGGATTATGCCTTCATGGCCTTCAAACCTTCCGCGGTTTCCAGCACGGCAGCGAGCTGTTCCACCACGGACTGATCGAAGCGGGCCGGATTCCTCAGCTCGTCCAGCGCGTCCTCCACGCTTTTGCCTTCGCGGTAGGAACGTGCGCTCACCATGGCGCAGAAGGCGTTGAGCACGGCAAGGACGCGAGCCTCGGGCAGGATAGCGTCGCCCTTCAGGCCGCAGGGATAGCCGGAGCCGTCAGGGTTCTCATACATCTCATGCAGGGCGCGGGCGATGGGCAGGTCGAAGTCGATGTTCTCCAGAAGGCCTGCCGCGTGTTCGGGAGCTTTGCGCACTTCGGCCAGTTCTTCCGGCGTGAGCCTGCCGCTCTTGGTGAGCAGGTCGCGCGGGATGAACAGCCTGCCTATCTGCGAGAGCTGGGCCCCCATGACCACGGTGTTCCGGCTGTCTTCCGAAAGTTCCATGCGCTGGGCCAGCAGTTCGCCAAGGGCGGCCATGCGCTTCGAATGGCCGTGCAGATACGGGTCGGCACTGGCCTCGACCCGGGTGAAGGCCTCGATAAGGCCCTTCTGCTGCTGGCGCTGGCGTTCACTGCGGCGGCGGAATTCGGTGATGTCCTTCAGCGTGACCACGGAACCGCGCAGGCTTCCGCGCAGGCTGTTCTCCTCGGCATCGAGGAAGGGGAACAGTGACACGCGGAACAGGCGCTTTTCGCCGCCCTGCTCCAGCCACAGTTCCATGCCGTCTTCCTTGAGCCCGATGGCCGTCTGGCGGATGCGCTCGAGCAGCTGGGAAGCGGCGTCCGCAGGCAGGAACTCGAACAGCGACTGGTCGCGCATCTCTTCTTCACGGCTTCCCGCAATGGCGGCAAAGGCGCGGTTGCAGACGTGGATATGGCCCTTCACATCGGCCATGAACAGGCCTACGTCCAGCGAGATGTTCACGCTGTCCAGCAGTTCCTTCTGGCGGGAAACGGTCTGGTGGAGCTGTTTGAGTTCCGCGACCACGGCCCTCTGCTGGCGCCCCACGCCTATCCACCACACGAGCAGGCTGAACAGCAGGAAGGCCAGCCAGCCGAGGAAGGCCGCGATATAGACCGGGCGGGCGGCCTGGAACATCCGCTGTTCCAGCACGGAGGCGGGCATTTCCAGAACCACGGCGCCTGCCCCGTTGCCCAGGGCATAGGAAGCGGAGTACACGACATCGCGCCCGAACACCGATTCGCGCAGGGCAAGGGGAAGCGTGCCGTTCAGCCTGTCCAGTTCGCTGGAAAGCGCAGGGGCCACAGGCTTGGGCTGGGGAGCGCCCACGGTCTCCCATGCGGCGTCCGCACGGGCCGCGCCGCGCTGGAGGAAGGCGGCGGAGGCAAGCTCTTCGGGCTTGGGCCGCGCCGAGAACTGCGTGAGTTCGGCAAGCACGGGGCGCGACGCCATGAACACGGCCACGCGGCTGTCCGGGGCGTCCAGTCCGTATATGGGCTCGAAGGCGTCCAGCATAAGGCCGCCGGTGCAGGCGCGCACGGGAAGCATCTCCGGCCTGCCGCTCTTCATGACGCGGGCCGCCGCTTCGCGCTGGAGGGCGCTGAGGGCGCTGGGCACGCTCTGCGAGGAAAGCAGGGTGTGGCCGGACCCGTTGAGGATGCGGGCATCCGAGAAGCCGTACTGCTCCGCGTATTCCTTGAGCAGGCGGCGAATGTGCGGCACGCCTTCGGCAAGCCCCGCCTCGGCGGCGTTCTGTTCCTGCGCGCCTGATTCGGCAAGCCCGCTGATGCGCGAAGCCGCAGCGCCGTCCAGCCCGTACAGGTCGCCGGCAAAGAGGCGGTAGGTTTCGGAATCGCTGATGCGGAGCCGCATTTCCTTCAGTTCGTCCTGCCAGTGACCCACGGCGGCGGCTGTCCCTTCCAGCCACGCATACGCCGACGACTGGCAGTCTTCAAGCACGGCCTGCTCCTTGAACTCCACGCGGACCGAACCTACGTACGCGGCCAGAAGCGCCGAGGCCACGGCAAGGCCGAGACCGGCGAACATGGCCGGACGGCGGGAAATGCCCCAGCTTACGTCATCTTTCTGTTCCATGTCCATTCTCCCTAGCTTTGCCCTCCTTCAAGGGCTTTGCCTTCACATGCATCCAGCGGCCGTTCTCGTTCACCGAGAAATGCGGCCGGTAGTTGCGCACCCTCCGCATGGGGCGCACCTGCTCGCTCAGGTTGTCGAGGATATGCACCTGCCGGCCCTCGTACACGGCCAGCACGGCATGGGCTATGTTGCGGATGGTTTCGCGCACTACCACGATGCGCATATCCTCGGCAGGCACGCCGAGTTCGCGCAGGGTAAAATATTTGGCGATGCAGTAATCCTCGCAGTCGCCGGAGCGGCTGAGGAATTCCGCCGGGGCCGCCCAGTAGTCTTCCTTCCCCCACACTTCCCTGTCGGGGCGGTAGGGCCACGTGTTCCAGAAGCGGTTCACCACGTCGAGCATCTCAATGAACGGCCTGCCCTGCACCCTGGCCTTCAGCTCCTTCCATGTGGTGGAACGGCTGAGGCGCTTCCCCTCCTCGAAAATAGGGGATTCGGCGTTGCGCTTGAGCACGCCGAGCCAGTTCTGCTGCTTCTTCAGGGAAAGGCGGAAATCCACCGTACCGAAGAGCCGGGGCTTCGCAGGCAGGGCGGGCTGGCCCTTCCCCGAGGCAGGCGGAGCGCCCCCCTGCTCTGCCGCAAGGACGGGCCCCACGGTCAGCACCCCGAGCAGAAGCGCCGCCGCAAACAGCGTGCGCCGCATCGAATGCTGTACGTCGTGCCCGGCTTCCATGAACAGAGGCGCCTCCCTGAAGATTTCCTGTCAGGATAGCGTGTTGCCGCGGGGCTGTAAACTGGAGAATGCCCCCGCAGGCAGTGCCTTGCCCGGCCGCCTTGCCACGGTACGGGGCAGGTATGGAAAAACGGGCGCAGTCGATGACCACGCCCGTTCCTTCATGTCAGAGGATTGTTACCACTGAGGCCCGCGTTCCTTGTCCAGCGGCTCATGGTCGTTGGGCGTGACCTTGAGGATCTCGGTCTTGATGCCGAAGCTGGAAATGAGTTCGCCGGTAAGGGCCTTCATGCGGTAGGCCGCGATGAGGGCGTTGCTGTTGGCGGTGCAGGCCTGAGAGGAGGAGTTGAAGAGCTCGTTCTCGGCGTCGAGCACGTCGAGCAGGGAGCGCTGGCCCAGAACGAACTGCTCCTGATAGGCGTCGCGGGTGGCAAGGTTGTATTCGACGGCCTCGTTATAGAAGGCGAGCTGTTCCTGCGCGGTCTTGAGCTGGGTCCAGCTTTCCTCCACCGAGAGCTTCAGGCTGTCCATGAAGTCGTACATGGTCTGGCGGGCCTGACGGATGCGGGCGGCCGCGGCCTTGTTCTCGTTGGTGGTGACGCGGGAGTTGAAGAGGTTCCAGCGTACCACGGCGGCAACGCCGAATTCAGAGGTGAACAGTTCGCGCTTGGCATCGCGGTCGGAATAGGAGGGGCCGGCCTCGATGTCGATGGTGGGGCTGTAGCCAGCCTTCACCTGCTGCTTCACGGCGCGGGCGGCCTGCACGTCTTCCTTGTAGGCGGCCATCTTGGGGTTGCCTTCGCGGGCCTTTTCCAGCACCTGCGCACTGCTTTCGTACATATCGGCAGGCATGGCCACGGGGGCCAGCGTCACGCCGACAAGGCTGTGGTCGGTAAGGCGGGTATAGGTGTCCTCACCGATGCGCAGGAAGGCTTCGGCCTCGGAAAGAGCGGACTTGGCGCGGGCAAGGCGGCTCTGCGCCTGCGAAACGTCGGCCATAGTATCCACGCCGCGTTCGACGCGCTGGCGGGCCTTTTCGAGGATGTCTTCATGGGCGCGCACGTTTTCCTTGGCCAGCTCGAATATCTCGGCGCGGCGCAGAACGTCCACATGGGCGATGATGGCATCGAGGGCGAGGGTGGTGGCGTTGTCGAACACGCGGTGGTCAAGGGAGCGGTAGGTGGCTTCCGCCTCGCGCACGCGGCCCTGCGTGCGGAACCCGTCCCACAGGGGCTGGGTTATGATGAGGGACGCGGAGGAATACGGGGAAGAGCCGTCGTAACCGTAGCTGCGGGTGGTGCTGTTGTCGAGGTAGCCGAAGCCGCCACGGGCCACGATGTCAACACGGGGGCCCCACGCGCCCTTGGCGGCGTCGATCTGATGGCCCACGGCGGAACGGTTTTCCTGCAGGGCCTTCAGCGAATGGTTGTTCCGCATCATGGCTTCGATGGATTCCTCCACAGGGATGGGGCAATCCTTGCCGGGATACCAGCCGTAGCCGAAAGCCGGGGAGGATATGAGGGCGCAAAGGCCCATGCCGATAAGGAGCTTGTTGACGTGTTTCATATTCTTCCTCCTTGCAGTTCAGGAGTTTCTAAACGGGTTCAAAAGGTATGTTCCGCACAGAGGGCCTTCAGCTCTTCCATGTGGGAGGGCAGGCGCCTTTTGTGGGAATAGCGTTCCACCACATTGGCCCGGAGCTCCTTCTTCAAGGAGCTTCCGTTCCGTATGATATCCAGATGGCGGCATATGCGGTGCAGGCCGCTTTCCGCCGAATCCGGCGGCAGTTCCAGCATGGCCGGGGCGAACGGCCCTGCGTCCTGCCCGGGCTGGGCGGGAGAGGCCACGGACGCCCCGCAGCTCAGCGCTTCCAGCGCTTCGGGCTGGATGACGCCGCCTGCGGAAAGGCAGGCTTCCGGCAGGACGAACAGCGCCGAGGCCGCCAGCATATCGCGCCAGCCCTCAAGGGAGCTGTAGCCCTGCACGGCAAGGCGCTTCTGCCAGCTTTCGGGGAGACGCCCGGCCAGATCTGCCGAGGCCGCCTTCAGTTCGGGCGTAGCACAATTCAGGAGCACTGTACACTGCGGGCGATGCGCCAGCAGGCCCAGCGCCAGTTCCCACACGGCGCGCGGGCCAAGCGTTCCTTCGCCGCACAGCGGGCGGACATCCATGGATATCAGCTCGCCGCCGCACGGGAAAACGCGCCCGGCGCAGGGGAAGGGCTTTGCCGCTTCCGGCGAGAAAAATTCGGTGTCGATAAAGGCCGGGAGCACGCTGGCGAAGCGCGCCATGAGCGGCGGAAGGCCCTTCCGGCAGGTTTCGGAAAACGCGAACACCGCATGGCAGTGGGCCAGCGCGGAAAAGCGGAGCATGGCGGCCTGCTCCCCTTCCCCCGGTGCGGCGGCCTGCGGACTGCCTGCGGGCAGTTCCGGGCTGTCGGCATAGCCGAAGAGCCTTGCCCCCGGGAAGGCGCGGTGAAGCCAGAGCGGAATGGCGGACGAGGCGGAAAACAGCGCGATATCGGGGGAAAGCCCGGCATCCCTCAGGGTGAGGAAGGCCGAATAGGCCTGCGCGGCCGCCGTAACGGTGCGCTTGAGCGGGGAAGATTCCCTTACGGGCTTGAGCAGGACGCGGCGGACGCCGGGAATGGCGAAATCGCGCCTTCCGTAATGCGAGGCGAACAGCACTTCGTTCCCCTGCGCGGCAAAGGCGGAAGCCAGAACGTCGAAGCGCCCCGGAAAGCTGTCGCTGCAAAAGAGAACTCTCATCTGTTTCCCCAGTGAAAACCGCTGAAGTGAACTTCGGGAGAGCGGGGAGTTCCACCACCGAAGCAGGAATCTGTTGTATTTAGTCTGCCCCATGTCATAGTAAAAGGCAAGGAAAAGAGCAAAGGCCGCCGCCCTGCCGGACTTCGGCCTTTCCAGAGGATTTTCCATTTTTATTAGACGAATCTAATCCTTTTCCTTCCCTTCCTCTGCGGGAGGCGGGAAGAGGATGTCGTACACGGCCTTGGTCACAGGGCCGGCCACAGCGCCGCCGCCCCCGCCGTGCTCGATCATGGTCACCACCACCACGCGCCTGCCGTCCTTCTCGCCCCACGAGCCTATCCACGCATGGTCGCGCTGGCGGAACTCCATTTCGGCGGCCTTCAGGCGGCGCGCGCCCTGCATCCTGATCTTGACCACCTGCGCCGTGCCGGTCTTGCCGCCTATCTTCATGTCCTTGCGCTTCAGCACCTTGGCCGTAGCGCCTGCGCCTTCCACGGTCTGCACCATAGCCTTCCGTATCCATGCAAGGCTTCTGGCGGAAATGGGCGTGCGCCCCAGCACCTCGCGCGGCGCGTCGTCGATGAGCTGGGGCTTGAGCAGTTCGCCGCCATTCACCAGCGACGAGAGGAACACCGCCGTCTGCAAAGGCGTGACCAGCACATGCCCCTGCCCGATGGAGGCGTTCACGGTATCGCCCATCTGCCACGCTTCGCCGAAGCGGCGCTTCTTCCACGCGCGGGAGGGCACGAGGCCCGTGGTCTCGTAGGGAAGGTCGATGCCGGTCTGCTGGCCGTAGCCGCAGGCGCGGGCGAAGGGCTCCATCGTGTTGATGCCCAGCTTCACGGCCATGCTGTAGTAGTACACGTCGCAGGACCAGACAAGCGAATCCTTCATGTCCACCATGCCGTGCCCGCCGCCGCGCCAGCACCGGAACACATGGTTGCCCAGCTTGTACCAGCCGGGGCAGAAGACTTCCTCGTCCGGGGAAATGCCGTTTTCGAGCAGCATGCCCGCCATCATGAGCTTCCATACCGAACCCGGGGGGTAGGCGCTCTGGATGGCGCGGTTCTGCAAGGGGAAGCGCGGGTCGTCGCGCAGGGCGTTCCAGTCCCGGGCGGAAAGCCCGCCGATGAAAATATTGTTGTCGTAGGCCGGGCGCGTGACCAGCGCCAGCAGTTTTCCGCTGTCCGGGTCCATGACCACCACCGAGCCGGAATAATCGCCCATCGCCTCCATGACGGCATGCTGGAGGCGCGCGTCGATGGACAGCGTGACGTTCTGCCCCATGTGCGACGATTCCAGAAGCGAGCGGCTCAGGGGGCGGCCCAGCACGTCCACCTCAAGGCGGTACAGGCCTTTCTGGCCGCGCAGGCGCTTGTCGAGGAAGCTCTCCAGTCCCAGCCGCCCCACCATGTCGCCCAGCGAGAGTTCGGAGTCGGCGGCAAGCTCCTTCTCACTGGCTTCGGCCACATAGCCGAGGATGTGGGAGAAGGCCTCGCCCTCCGGGTAATTGCGGCGGGAATGGGTGACGACGCGGAGGCCCGGCCATTTGTAGAGTTCGGATTCGATGGGCGCGACCTGCTCGAAAGGCATATCCGTGAGCACGAGGATAGGGTCGAAACTGCGGCCCTTGCTCCTGTCCTGCTCGTAGCGGGAGCGCAGCCTGTCCAGCGGAACGCCGGTCCACGCGCTCACCTGCGCAAGGGCGGCGCCGATGTCCGGGCAGTATTCGCGCACGATGGCAAGGCCGTAGGCCGTGCGGTTCTCAGCGATGAGGCGGCCGGAAGCATCGTATATCTCCCCTCGAGGGGCATAGATGCGCTCGTGCCGCAGGCGGTTCTCCTGCGCCATGCGCACGTATTCCGCGCCCCGGTGTATCTGCAAATACCAGAAGCGGGCGCAGAACAGCGAAAACAGCAGGACTATGCAGACCTGAAGCAGGAAGAGGCCGCTTTTCGGCGGCTGGTATTCGTCGCTGCCGTTCTCAAGCTTCATGCTTCACCCCCCGGCGCAGGGCGGAAGCCGCCGCCCAGATGAAGGGCGTGAGCAGGGCCTGCAGGAAACATTCGTCCAGAAGAAGGGCAGGCTCCCACGGGATATCCTGGAGCGTGGACAGGAAGCCGAAGATGACATAGCGCACGCCCGAAAGCAGGGCGGACAGCAGGAAAATGAAAAGGAAGCTCCGCCCCTGAAAAAGACTGCACGCCGCATAGAAGGCCGCCGCCGTCACCGCGTACCAGAGCAGCGTGCCGCCGAAGAACATGCTCCCCATGCCCTCCTGCGCCATAGTGAAGGCCGCACCGAGGAGCAGGGTCTGGAAAAGGCGGCGTTCCTGCAGGGCAAGGATGAAGCCCGGCAGGAGGAAGTCCAGCCCGGGAAGCGCGGCCTGCATGGAAATGGCCGCAAAGGCGTAGATCAGCCACCAGCAGGCATTGCCCCAGCTCATCGGCCGCTCCGCACGTCAGGGGCCTGCGCCGCCCCGTTCCCGCCCTGTTCCGCCGGGCCGCCCTTCTCCAGCGAAGGGGCGCGGCGCGTATAGACGGCATCGGAACCCGGGGCTATGGCACCGGCCGGGCGCTGGAGAAGGAAGACTTCCTCCAGCATGGGAAGGTCCGCCAGAGGTTCGGCCTGAATCTCCAGAAGCGAAGAGCCGGAACGAGAAGAGCCGCCACGGGACACCGCCGTGACACGGGCCACGGGTATGCCCTTGGGATAGACCGAATCCACGCCCGAGGTGACGAGCAGTTCGCCCACGCGCACCGGGGCGTTCTGCCGCACGAAAAGAAGTTCAAGGGGATGCCCGGGGCCGCCGCCCGCAAGTATGCCCTGCACGCGGCCTTCGGAGGTGAGCACGGAAACGCGCGATCCGGTATCGGTGAGCAGGAGCACCACGGACGTGCCCGGCCCGGCCTTGAGCACGCGGCCCACCACGCCCTGCCACGAGGTCACGGGAGTTCCCGCCGCCGCCCCGCTCAGGTAGCCGCTGGAAAGCATGATGGTATCCAGCGCCGCATTGGGGCCCATGCGCCGGGCCAGCACGCGGGAAGCCGCCGCAGGCCACGCCATAGGGTAGTCCAGATGCAGCATGCGCCGCAGGCGGGCCAGCTCGGCAAGGTCTTCGGAAGAGGCGGCAAGGCGCATCTCAAGTTCCTGCACGCGGCGCTCGAGGGCGTCGTTGCGCTGCTTCACCCCGCGCAGGGCCACGTAGTTTTCCCAGAAGCCCGTGACGGAGCTTTCCACGGCGTCGAGCCCGCGCATCACCCCGCCGGTGAACTCCAGCCCCACGCTGGCGCACAGCCTGTCCCAATGCCCGGTGCGCTGGTTCCACGTATAGACGCCGAGGAACAGCATGAGCGAACAGGCGATGAGGATGGCAAGGCGGCGATGCAGCAAGGCAGGCTCCGGCTTTCTTTGCGGCGTTCTTGGCGGGAAGCGCGTCTTCCCGTTATGCGGGAAAGTCCGCACAGCCCCGTAAAGCAGGGCGGCGCGGACTTCACACGGGTTCAGAATGGTTCACGGCCGGCTAGTCGATGCACACGTCACGCAGGGTGCGCATATTGTCCAGCGCAATGCCCGTACCCATGACCACGGTGGCCAGCGGGTCGTCCACGCTGAAGATGGGCAGGGAGGTATCTTCGCGCAGGAGCTGGTCGAGCCCCTTGAGCAGGGCGCCGCCGCCCGTGAGCACGATGCCGCGCTCCACGATATCGGCCGCGAGTTCCGGCGGGGTCTGTTCCAGGGCCTGGCGCACGGCCTGAACGATGGCGTCCACCTGTTCGGCAATGGCCTTGCGCACTTCCTCGGAAGTGATGACGATAGTCTGCGGGATGCCGGTCACAAGGTCGCGGCCCTTCACTTCTATCTGCTGTTCCTCTTCCATGGGATAGGCGGAAGCGATCTGTATCTTGATCTCTTCGGCCGTGGCTTCGCCGATGAGCATATTGTACTTGCGCTTCACATGGCGCAGGATGGCCTCGTCCATCTTATCGCCGCCCACGCGCACGGAACGGGAGTACACGATGCCCGACAGGGAGATGACGGCCACTTCGGTGGTGCCGCCGCCGATGTCCACCACCATGTTGGCGGTGGGTTCCTGAATGGGCAGGTTCGCGCCGATAGCCGCGGCCATAGGCTCTTCGATGAGATAGACCTCACGCGCACCGGCGCTGAGGGCCGATTCCTTCACGGCGCGCTTTTCCACCTGCGTGATGCCGGTGGGCACGCAGATCATGATGCGCGGGCGCACAAGGCGGCGCTGGTTGTGGACTTTGGTGATGAAATAGCGGAGCATGGCTTCCGTCACCTCGAAGTCGGCGATGACGCCGTCCTTCATGGGGCGGATGGCGCGGATGTTGCCGGGGGCGCGGCCGAGCATACGCTTGGCTTCGGAACCCACGGCCAGCACCTGGTCGTTGCCGCGGCTGTCCTTCTTCACGGCCACGACGGAAGGCTCGCGGAGCACGATGCCCTGCCCCTTGACATACACGCAGGTGTTTGCGGTACCAAGGTCGATAGCGAGGTCATTGGAAAAAATGCCTAGGAGGAGATCGAATATCTTTGCCATCAGAAGTCTCGCAGACTCGTAATTTTTTAAGTGAATCAGTAATTTCTAGGCATAGAAGAGGCGGCCTGTCAACATGAAAAACGCCAAGCGCTACCGCACGCTGGATAGCTGGCTCCGTTCCCGGCATGGGGAAAAAGTCCAGAAAATACCGCTGGATGCCGGTTCAGGCTGCCCGAACAGGGATGGCACGCTGGGTTCGGGCGGCTGTACTTTCTGCAACGCCGCCGGTTCAGGCCCGGGCCGCCCCTGCGAAAGCTTCCGCCAGCAGTGGGAATACTGGCGCGCCCGCCTTGCCCGCTCCCCCCGCACACGGAACGTGAAACGCTACCTCGGCTATATCCAGTCCTTCACCAACACCTACGGCCCAGCCTCGCGCCTTGCCGCCCTGCTGGGCGAACTGGAAGGCCTTCCCGGGCTTGCCGGGGCCTGCGTGGGAACGCGCCCGGACTGCGTGGACGAAGAGAAGATGGCGCTCATGGCCGCCGTGCCGTGGCCGGAATTCTGGCTGGAACTGGGCGTGCAGTCCTGCCGGGACGACACCCTTGCCCGCATCAATCGCGGCCACAGCGCTTCCGATGCGGAAAAGGCCGTGCGCCTTGCCGCCGCCTATGGAGTGAAGACCTGCGTACACCTCATGGCCGGACTGCCCGGCGAAAGCGGGGAAGACTTCCTCGATACCGTGCGCTGGACGGCCTCCCTGCCCGTTCAGGGCGTGAAACTGCACAATCTCTACGTTCCGCAGGGCACGGCGCTGGAGCGGGAATGGAAAAACGGCGGCTACCGCCCGATGGAGCAGGAAGAGTATGTGGAACTTGCGGCCCGTGCGCTCACGCTCCTGCCCTCTTCCGTGGTCATGCACCGCATCACGGCCGACCCCGCCCCCGGAGAGCTGGTCGCGCCGGGCTGGGCTATGGACAAGGGCATCACCGTCATGCACATCGACAGGCTGATGGCCTATAACGACTGGTGGCAGGGCAAGGACTGCGACGCGAAGGACGCCGATCCCTTCTTATAGGATGGAAGAACGGGGAATTATTCCGCCCCGCCCTCTTCCGCCTTTTTCTGGTGGCAGGCTTCGGGCCCGGCGTTCGCGGCGCGTTCCGGCGTGAACTTGGGCAGGCGGCTGATGGCCTCGCACTGCATGGAGCGCAGGCGCTTGCCGGACTGCTCGCCACGGTTCCGCCATTCCTCGGGCAGGTGCACCTTGAGCATGGCCGCCATGTCGCGTTCGGCCATAGGTTCCCAGTCCCATCCGCCGTCCGCTCCGGCAAGCAGCCAGAAATCATGGCCGAGGTGGGCCTCCCGCAGTTTGCAGAGCATATCGCGCCGCGTGCCGGAACGCAAAGAACCGTACATTCCGCCCTTCATGTGGAGCACCGTGCCCACCACGCCCGCACGAATCCAGCGCGAAGGCAGGCAGAGGCGCTGGCCCAGTTCCTTCACCAGCTCCACGCCCTTGGTCTCGTGCCCGTAGTGATGGGGCAGGATGGCCTCTTCGGTGCGTATCTTGCCAAGGTCGTGGCAGAGGCCCATCCACACGGCCAGCGGATGCCCGGCACAGCGGTCCATGACTTCGAAGGTATGCTCGAGCACGGAATTGTCGTGCCACGGGAGCGGCCCTGCCGGGATGTCGGCGGCGGGAGCGAGCTCTTCGAACCACGGGCGCAGGCAGTCCGCCTCGTGGAGCACACGGAAGAAGCGCGAAGGGACGGGGGCGGCAAAGGCGCGCATCACCTCGCGCCCCACGCGTTCGCGCGGCAGTTCGCCAAGGGCCTTGCCGCAGCACTTCGCAAAGGCGCGCATGGTGTCCATGGTTTCGGGGGCGATGGAGAAATCCGGCATTTCGGCGGCAAAGCGCGCCAGACGGAAGACGCGGAGCGGGTCGCGCACAAGGGCCTCGTCGGAAGCAAGGCGGAGCACCCTGCCCTTCATGTCCTCGATGAAGCGGGGGTGGCAGACGAAGCGCCCCTCGGCATCGAAGCCGGAAGCGTTGATGGTCAGGTCGCGGGCGAGCATATCGTTTTCGGGGCTCTCTTCCAGCGCGGTGAATTCCGAAGCCCCGACCAGCCAGATGTCCAGCCCGTTCCCCGTATTGCGCGCATCGGGGAAGCACTGTAAAAACGATTCAGCGCCCCCACCGAACGAGATGTCCACATCATGCACCGGGCGCCCCGCCAACAGGTCGCGCACCGCGCCGCCTACCACATACCAGTCTGCCATGAACCATCCTTCTGTTCTACGTCTGCTCCACACGGGGCTCTGCACCGCTTCCGGCACAGGCCTTGCCGCGCCCTTCGGGCTGGAAGGGCTTTACGCCTCGCCTCTCGCCCCCTCCCCGAACTTCGACGAGTCTAACTGGTCCCTGCATCAGGAAGGGGGGCTTTCGTGGCTCGAATGCGCTGTTCCGGGCCTGCCCGCGCCAGTGTACATGACAGGGGCCGCCAGCTCAAGCCTCGATATCGCCAGCGCCCTCCACGAACGCGGGCTCCTCCCGGAATGGGCCTCGGTGCTCTGCCTTTCCCAGAGCGCCGGGCGCGGGCAGATGCGCCGGGCATGGGCCTCCCCGGAGGGCAATATCTACGCGGCGCTCCGCCTGCCGGATTCCGGCCCCTTCGCCACCTTTGCCGCCGCCCCGGCCATCGGCGGCCTGATGGCCGAAGCCCTGCACTGCGAAGGCTTCCCCGTCCTGCTCAAGTGGCCGAACGACCTTCTCCAGCCTGCGGAAGGCATGGCTGAGGGCCTGCTCCCGGGCCGGGACGAGTGCCGCAAGGTGGGCGGCATCCTCCTTGAAGAGCGGCGCGGCGCGCTCGTCGCGGGCATAGGCCTCAACATAGCCAGCGCGCCCGATTCTTCAACCCTACGTGATAACTACGCTTTTTCCGCTGGTATTATCCACTCGCCCCAAAAAGCGGCGCAAAATCGCATAAACTGTGAAAAAGCCAACAAATCCAGCGCTTCCGAAATGATTTTTCCCCTGTGGAAACGTCTTGTCGAGCGCATTTTTTCTTGCTATGCCTATTCTTCCGACCCTGCCTTATGGTGGCCCGCTCTGGCCGAAAAATACCTGGCCTTCCGCGGCTGCCGCGTCTTCCTGGCCGATGCCTGCCCCGAAGACGACACTATGGCAAGAGTCCCTTGTGAGGGCATAGTCGACGGCGTGACCCCTTCCGGCGCGCTTCGCCTCAGATCAGAACACGGAATGGAAAGCTATCTCGGAGGTTCCCTGCTCCCAAGGCAGGGCAAGCCCCCTTTCAGCGGAGAATAAACGATGTCTGCTAAGACCATGGAACAGGTACAGGCCGAGCTCAGGGGCAAAGCCATACTCGTAGCCAACCGCGGCATCCCGGCGCGCCGTATCTGCCGCGCCATTCGTGAGCGTTTCGGTGCCGTGGCCGTGATGACCGCCACCGACGTGGACAAGACCTCCCCTGCGGCCTCCGCCGCTCAGGAGCTCATGCTTCTCGGCCCCACCCCCAGCGCCTACCTCGACCTCGACCTTATCATCAGCAAGGCCAAGGCCCGCGGCATCGTGGGCATCCATCCCGGCTGGGGCTTCGCCTCTGAAGACGACAGCTTCCCCCGCAAGTGCGAAGAATCCAGCATCAACTTCATCGGCTCCACCTGCGAGTCCATGAACCTGCTCGGCAACAAGGTACAGGCCCGCAACCTTGCCATGCGCCTTGGCGTGCCCGTTGTTCCCGGCTCCGAAGGCGCCGTGGACATCGAGGGCGCGCGCGATATCATCAAGAAGATCGGCCTTCCCGTCATGCTCAAGGCCGAAGGCGGCGGCGGTGGCCGCGGCATCTTCGTCATCCGCACCATGCAGGAACTCGAAGACGCCTTCGTGAAGGCCTCCACGCTGGCCGAAGCCTCCTTCGGCAACCCCCGCCTCTTCGTGGAGCGCTACCTCGAGAACGTGCGCCACATCGAGATTCAGGTCATCGCCGACAAGTACGGCAACGTCTTCGCCTTCGACGAACGCGACTGCACCGTTCAGCGCAACCATCAGAAGCTGGTGGAGATCACCCCCTCCCCCTGGCCCCGCATGACTGTGGAGCTGCGCGAACAGCTTAAGGCATACGCCCGCAAGCTGGTCAAGGCCGTGAACTACCACTCCCTTGCCACGGTGGAATTCCTCGTCACCCGCGACGGCACGCCCTACATGATCGAAGTGAACACCCGCCTGCAGGTGGAACACGGCATCACCGAAGCCCGCTACGGCATCGACCTTGTGGAAGCGCAGATAGCCATCGCCTTCGGTGCGGAACTGCCCTTCAACGAAGAGAACACCCAGCCGCAGAACTGGGCCATGCAGGTGCGCATCAACTGCGAAGACCCGCAGAACGGCTTCACCCCCAACTGCGGCCGTGTGGACCGCTACGTCTCCCCCGGCGGCCCCGGCATCCGTCTGGACTCCAACCTCTGCGCCGGCTACGACTTCCCCTCCAACTACGATTCCGCCGGCTCCCTGCTCATCGCCTTCGGCCGCAGCTGGGAACGCATCCTCGGCATCATGGACCGCGCGCTGGAGGAATACACCATCTCCGGCATCAAGACGACCCTGCCCTTCTATCGCCACATCCTTGAGAACGAAGAATTCCGCAAGGCCGACTTCGACACCAACTTCGTGGCCAACACCGCCGAGCTCTTCAACTACGAAGACCTTGCCCCCGAAGGCGAACGCCTGAGCCGCCTTGTGGCCGAGATTTCCGCCAAGGGCTACAACCCCTATGTGAACCTCGGCAAGTACCGCACCGTGGATACCCCGCGCCTGCCGGAATTCAACCCCGTGCTCCCGCACATCTCCGGTTCGGACCGCTACGCCCCCAGCCCCTACCCCCATCGCCGCACCGAACTGCTCGAGTTCCTGCGCGATTCCAAGGCTGTGCACTTCACGGACACCACCACCCGCGACATGACGCAGTCCAATACCGGCAACCGCTTCCGCCTTGCCGAAGACGCCCTCATCGGCCCGTATCTGGACTCCTGCAACTTCTTCTCCATGGAGAACGACGGCGGCGCACACTTCCATGTGGCCATGATGGCCAACATGACCTACCCCTTTGCCGAGGCGCAGGCATGGAACCGCTTCGCCCCCAAAACGCTGAAGCAGCTCCTTGTGCGCTCCACCAACGTGCTCGGCTACGCGCCCCAGCCCCGCAACGTGATGAACATCACCGGCGAAATGATCTGCGACAATTACCAGATCATCCGCTGCTTCGACTTCCTCAACGATATGCGCAATATGCGCCCGCTGGCCGAAGTCGCCCTCTCGCGTGACGACGTGGTCTTCGAACCCGCCCTGTCCATCTCCGTGGCCAAGGGCTTCGACGTCGACCACTACCTCGACGTCACCGCCGCCACGCTGGACATGGTGGGCAAGATAGCGGGCTGCACGCAGAAGGACGCCTCGCGCCTGATCATCCTCGGCCTGAAGGACATGGCCGGCGTGTGCTCGCCCACCTTCATCACCAAGCTGGTCTCCGCCCTCAAGAAGCGCTGGCCCGATCTGGTCCTGCACTTCCACCGCCACGCCACCGACGGCCTCTTCGTGCCTTCGGCCGGTGCGGCCGCCAAGGCAGGCGCGCAGATCATCGACACCGGCCTCGGTGCCGCCGTGCGCACCTATGGTCAGGGCGACCTGCTCGCCACCGTGGCCTACATGGAGAACGAGCTGGGCCTCAAGACCATTATCAACAAGGATATGGTCCAGCAGGCCAACTTCGTGCTGAAGCAGATCATGCCCTTCTACGACCGCTACTGCTCGCCCTACTTCCAGGGCACGGACTATTCCGTGGTTTCGCACTGCATGCCCGGCGGCGCTACCTCGTCGTCTCAGGAAGGCGCCATGAAGCAGGGCTATATCCAGCTTCTGCCCTACATGCTGCGCTTCCTTGCCGCCATCCGCCAGATCGTGCGCTACCACGACGTAACGCCCGGCTCCCAGATCACCTGGAACACCGCCTTCCTCGCCATCACCAACGCCTACAAGCGCAGTGGCGAAAAGGGCGTGCAGCAGCTCCTCAAGATTGCCGAGACCGTGGCCGTCACCCCTGAAGAGCAGATGGACGACGACCTCAAGATCCAGCGCCTTGAAATCTACCGCGACTGCAACGACGCCTTCCGCAACCTCCTGCTCGGCAAGTTCGGCAAGCTGCCCCTCGGCTGGCCCGAAGACTGGGTGTACGAAAGCGCCTTCGGCCCCGATATGTACCGCAACGCCCTTTCCAGCCGCACCGAGGATTCCCCCCTCGACCAGCTCAAGGACGTGGACATCGCTAAGGAAGCCAAGGCCTGCGCCGACATCCTGAAGCATACTCCCACGCAGGAAGAGCTGGTGATGTACCTGAACCACCCCGGCGACGCCGTGAAGACCATCCAGTTCGTGAAGAAGTACGGCGACCCGAACCGCCTGCCCCTGCACGTGTGGTTCGAAGGCCTGAAGCCCGGTCAGGAACTGCAGTTCACCGACTCCAGCCGCAAGCCGCATAAGATGACCATCTTCCGCGTCAGCCCCGTGACCGACCACGGCACGGTGAACGTGCGCTACACCTTCGACTCCACCGTCATGCTTCAGGAAGTCAAGGTGGCCGAAGGCCATGCCCAGCAGACCGACACCGCTATGGCCGACGGCAACAACCCCTACCACATCGGCGCGCCCTCCAACGGCGACCTGTGGGTGGTGCACGTGAAGCCCGGCGACATCGTGAAGGCGGGCGAGGAAGTGTTCAACATCTCCATCATGAAGCAGGAAAAGGCCGTGTACGCCCCCTGCGACGGCATCGTGAAGCGCGTGCTCAAGAGCGCCGACTACCAGACTACCCGCAAGATGACCCCCGTGCGCGAAGGCGAACTCATCATCGAGCTCGGCCCGTGCCCGATGGTCTGCTCCAACCCCGAATGCGGCAAGGCCCTGCCTTCCGCCGCCATGAACTTCTGCCCGTGGTGCGGCAGCCCCATCGAGAAGTAATGGCCTGACCATAGCAAAATCCGGAGGGCCGCCCCTCCGGGCAAACGAAGAACGTGCCGAGTCCGATATTCCGGGCTTGGCACGTTCTTTGTCATGCAGGGCTAAAAAGTTTTTGATATCATCCTGATACTGGCTTGGCCCGCCTTCGGTGCGGCGCTTTCCTGCGGCATTCCTCGTCAGGCGGAAACGCCGCGCCCGCCCGAAACGCCAAACGCGACCCCTGCCGCCTTCCAGCGGCAGAGATCGCGTTTTCGTATCTGCGAGGCCGAAACGGCCGTCTCTGTTAGTTCGCGCCCTGATTCAGCACAAAGCCCTTGCTGGCGCCGCCGGTAGAGGCGGACGTGCCTGCGATCTTGGACAGGTAGGTGTCGCCAAGGGTCTCGATATGGCCGCTCACGTTGTCGAAGTAGTTCATGTGGGCCTGCTCTTCCTCGATGATCGTGTCGAAGAGCTTGGCGGTGAGGATGTCGCCGTTTTCAGCGCATTCCTTGCGGAGCATGTTGTACACGTAGATGGTGTCGTCTTCGGCGGTGGCGTCGGACGTGAAAATGGTCTGCACGTCCTGGCCCTTGACCACCTTGGCGGCAAGTTCGCTGGTAGGTTCGCCGCCCAGTTCCTTGATGCGTTCGGCGAACATTTCGCAGTGGCGCATCTCGTCGATGGCGATGAGCTTCATGTTCATGG
The DNA here is from genome assembly GCA_017408905.1 of Mailhella sp. Classification (GTDB taxonomy): domain Bacteria; phylum Desulfobacterota; class Desulfovibrionia; order Desulfovibrionales; family Desulfovibrionaceae; genus Mailhella. The sequence goes on from JAFQTU010000033.1 coordinate 35,843, forward strand.
CCAGTTCGCCATAATCCTTGTCGTCAAGGTTATAGTGCTGGTTCATGTACTGGTGGATGGCATGGAGTTCCATGCTTCTGGCTTTGTTGAGGGCGGCTATGACATTGACCTTGCGTTCTTCACGAGAGACCATAGGGGAATCCTCCTTGTTTACTTGGCGAAATGATACGACAAATCACCAGACAAGTCCATTGGAGAATCGGTATTCCCCCCTCCCCCATGCGAAAAGCCCCGCCTCCCAAGAGGGAAACGGGGCTTCGTTCGTAAGTTAGATGCGTCTTACCCGCTGGACATCACCTTGCGCACAAGGATGCGCTGATTCGGGTAGAGCGGCGTGTCGGGCGTGAGCAGGGTGTCGCCGCAGGCCACGATGGCCGTGGCCTTGCGCAGGCCGAGGGTATCGAGCAGGCGCTCCACGTTCTTGGCCTTGTGGCGCGGCACGTCCAGTTCCTGCTCTTCGGGCTGGAACAGCACGTGCACCACCTTCACGGGCCACGGCTGGCCGGGTTCGGGCTGGGGGCCGTCCTTGAGCTTGGAGCGGCCTTCGGGCGTCATCAGCTCGGGGTCGCGGTAGGGGCAGCGGCCGGGGCAGCGGTCGGCGGCACAGCGGCCAAAGGGTTCGGGCTTGATATCCTTCATGCTATTTCACGGTAAGGACCACGAAGCCCTTCTTGCCGTACTTCAGGGTGTATTCGCCAGCGGGGAGCGGAGTGAAGCCGTCCATGTGCTTTTCGCCGTTCACCTTCAGCGAACCGGCCGCGATCTTGCGCTTGGCTTCGCCGCGGGAAGGCACAAGGCCGGTGGCGGCCAGCACAGCCACGGGGCAGGAGTTCTCGCCCTCTTCGATGGAATAGGTGATGGCGTCTTCGGGGATGCCGCCCTTCTTGAACACGTTGTTGAAGCCTTCGCGCGCGGCAAGGGCGGCTTCGTCGCCGTGGTAGCGGGCCACGATCTCCATGGCCAGCTCTTCCTTCACCAGCTTGGGATGCAGGGAACCGGCCAGAACGCGGGCCTTCATGTCGGCGATTTCGTCCAGCGATTTCACGGAGATGAGTTCGTACCACATCCACATGAGCTCGTCGGAGATGCTCATGGCCTTGCCGAACTGGTCGGCGGGGGCTTCGGCAACGCCGATGTAGTTGCCGTAGGACTTGGACATCTTCTGCTCACCGTCGAGGCCCACGAGGAGCGGCATGGTGAGGGCGCACTGGGGTTCGAGGCCGTAATGGCTCTGCAGGGTGCGGCCCATGAGCAGGTTGAAGATCTGGTCGGTGCCGCCCATTTCCACGTCGGCCTTGAGGGCCACGGAGTCGTAGCCCTGAAGCAGGGGGTACATGAATTCGTGCAGGGAGATGGGCGAATTTTCGCGGTAGCGCTTGGCGAAGTCGTCGCGTTCCATCATGCGGGCCACGGTGGTGTTGGACATGAGGCGCAGGAAGTCTCCGGGCGTGAACGCGCCGCACCATTCGGAGTTGAAGGCCACGTTGGTCTTGGCGGGGTCGAGAATCTTGAACACCTGTTCCTTATAGGTTTCGGCGTTCTTGTTCACCTGTTCCTCGGTGAGCGGGGGGCGCGTCTTGGATTTGCCGGTAGGGTCGCCGATGCGGCCGGTGAAGTCGCCGATGAGGAAGGTGACGTTGTGGCCCAGCTCCTGGAACTGGCGCATCTTGTGGATGACCACGGTGTGGCCGAGGTGCAGGTCGGGGGCGGTGGGGTCGAAGCCGACCTTGATGTTCAGGGGCTTGTCGCGGGCGAGCTTCTTGCGAAGGTCTTCTTCGCTCACAAGGTCCACGATACCGCGGCGGATGATCTTTACCTGTTCGTCGATGCTCATCATCGGTCTATCTCCTGCCGGGGCTTCCGGCTCTTTTTTGGGGGAAGGCGCGCTGTCCGTGCGCCCTTGCCGCCAGCGTGGCGGAACGCCGCCAAATGCCCGAAGGCGTGCGGCAAACAAGTATTCTCTCAGGGAAGCGCGGGCTTGTCAATGCGTGAAAAGGCGGAGACGGCTGGGCCGGAAGAGGGGGCGCAATCCGCTGTGCCCTCCCCTCTTTGCCGCTTCCCCGTTTTCTTCCTCTTGACATGGCTTCTAAACATATTAAAAAGGGTGAAGATTTCTCAGGGCGGGGTGAAATTCCCCACCGGCGGTGACCCGCTTCGGCGGGAAGCCCGCGAGCGGCCTCCACGGGGAGTTCGCAGACCCGGTGAAACTCCGGGGCCGACGGTCATAGTCCGGAAGAAAGAGAACGGTCTTCTGCCCCGCCGGGGCACTTCTCCTCTCTCACAGCGCTTTTCTGCCGCCCTGATGCCGGGATTCCACAAGGAGTTTTCATGCATCAGCTTTCCATACTCGACTCTTTCGGCTCTGCCCGCGAACGCGCCGAAGCCGCCATCGCCGCCATCAAAGCCGGTCAGGGCGTCCTTATCGTGGACGATGAGGACCGCGAGAACGAAGGCGACCTCATCTACGCCGCCGAAACCATCACGCCTCAGCAGATGGCCCTGCTCATCCGCGAATGCAGCGGCATCGTATGCCTCTGCCTCACTGATGAAAAGGCCGACGCCCTTCAGCTCGAGCCTATGGTGAAGAACAACACCAACAAGAACGGCACGGCCTTCACCGTGACCATCGAAGCCGCCCGTGGCGTGACCACCGGCGTTTCCGCCAGCGACCGCGTGACCACCATTCGCGCCGCCGTTGCGCCCGACGCCAAGCCCGAAGACCTGAACCGCCCCGGCCACATCTTCCCCCTGCGCGCCCGCCCCGGCGGTGTGCTCGAACGCCGCGGCCATACCGAAGTCACCTGCGACCTCGCCCGCCTTGCCGGGCTCACCCCCGCAGGCGTGCTCTGCGAACTCACCAATGAAGACGGCACTATGGCCCGCCTGCCCGAAGTCGCCGCCTTTGCCCGCAAGCACGGCATGCCGCTTGCCACCGTGGAAGATATTGTGAAGTATCGGATGGAAGAAGGTAAATAAAGTTAGACCAGTCTGATTTTTTACACAAAAGGCCGCCGGATGACGGGCGGCCTTTCCTTTTAAAGAAAACGGCAGGAGCAGAAGCCCTTCGGGGAAATGTCCTGCCACTCGTGCACGCCTTCTGTTCTCGCTTAACCATTCCTGCTGAGGGGAAAACCCGGGAAAGAGGAACAGCAAAAGACCTCGTAGGAAAATTTCACAAGAATCTTGCAAAACCTTTCCGCTTTGTGACTCAAATCACAGTCAGAGGGCAAAAGTAGGTTATGCTTCAGTAAACTATTTGTTCCGGAATCCAAAGGAGGAGACGATGGCAACATCCAAAAAAAGTCCCCTGAAGATGCTGGCCGTGGGAACTGCGCTGGGAGCGGCGCTGGTTTTAGCGGCGGCGGCCGGAATGCAGTTCACTGATGCGCGGCCCTTCTGTTCTTCGTGCCACGTCATGCACGAGGCCGCCCTCACTCATAGCCAGTCGCCCCATGCCGATCTGGCCTGCAACGAATGTCATGCGCCGCATAACCTGCTGAGCAAGATCCCGTTCAAGGCCAAGGAAGGCATCCGCGACTTCATTGGCAACGTGAAGGGCAAGGAAGCCCCCCTCGCGGCCAACCTCGAGACCCGCGACGTTGTTCAGGCCAACTGCATATCCTGCCACAGAGTCACCAATCAGGACGTCATGATGGCGAAGCCCTACTGCGTGGACTGCCACCGCGGTATGGCTCATCAGAAGAAAACACCTGTCAGCTTCAGGGAGGCGGCGGATGAATAAGACCACAATGCTCATGATGGGCGCGGCCCTCGTCTGCGCCATGGCCAGTACCGGCTGCCAGGACGAATACGAAGTCAAAACTCCCACCTACAAGACCGGCCAGCCTACCGATACCCTTTCTGCGGCGCCTTTCGAAAAGGTGTTCCCCCTGCAGTACGCTTCCTACCGCCAGAACGACGAGTCTTCCGTGATGACGGAATACAAGGGCTCCGTGGCCTTCCAGAAGCACAGCGACGACCCGCTGCCCAAGGGTTTTGCCAAGAACCAGCCCTACCTCAAGAACCTGTGGCTGGGCTATCCCTTCTCCTATGAATACAACGAGGCGCGCGGCCATACCTACGCCGTGCACGACATCCTCGAGATCGACCGCATCAACCGCTACCATCCTGAAGGCAAGGGCAATATGCCCACTACCTGCTGGAACTGCAAGACCCCGAACATTTCCCAGTGGGTGAAGGAAGGCGGCGACAAGGTGTGGAGCAAGGACTTCAACGAGTACCGCCAGAAGGTGGACCCGATGAACGAAAGCATCTCCTGCGCCACCTGCCACGACACCGCCAACATGGAACTGAAGCTCTACTCCATCCCGCTTCAGGACTGGCTCAAGCGTTCTGGCAAGGACTGGGCCACCATTTCCCGCAACGAAAAGCGCGCCCTCGTCTGCGCCCAGTGCCATGTAGAATACTACTTCCAGCATAAGGACCACGGCCCGGCGGCCAAGCCCGTGTTCCCGTGGGACAACGGCTTCGATCCTGAAGAGATCTACGCCTACTACAACACCAAGGGCGCCAAGGGCGGCCAGTTCGTGGACTTCAAGCACGCCGCTTCCGGTGTGAACATCCTCAAGGCCCAGCATCCTGAATACGAATTCTGGCAGGACGGCACTCACGGCGCCGCCGGCGTTTCCTGCGCCGACTGCCACATGGAATACAAGAAGCAGGACGGCAAGAAGGTCTCCAGCCACTGGTGGACTTCTCCCCTCAAGGATCCTGACCTCACTGCCTGCCGCACCTGCCACAGCGACAAGACCGCCGACTTCCTGAAGAGCCGCGTGCTCGATACGCAGGAAAAGACCTACCGCCAGCTCCTGAAGGCCCAGGAAAACAGCGTGCGCGCCCATGAAGCCGTGCGCCTTGCCAACGCCTACACCGGCGAAAAGAACGCCAACTTCGAAGCCCTTATGGCCGAAGCCCGCGAAATGGTGCGCAAGGGCCAGTTCTTCTGGGATCTGGTCTCCGCCGAAAACAGCGTCGGCTTCCACAACCCCACCAAGGCCCTCGACACGCTCATGAGCTCTTCCGAGTACAGCCTGAAGGCCGTGGACCTCGCCAAGCAGGCCACCAACTACGCCATCGCCCCCGCTCTTGAAGGCGACATCAAGGATATCGTTCCTCCCATCAAGGAACACAGCCGCAAGCTGCAGCAGAGCGCCGAACACCTTGCCAGCCACACCTGGCTCGGCTACCTGCCCAAGCTCCCCGAAGCCGACAAGGTCTGGGAAGGCAACAAGCGCGTGAAGTAAGAAGTGCAGGCGGAGGACAAGCCCGTCCCCGCTTCAAACATCATGAACCGAAGCCCCGTCAGTTATGCTGGCGGGGCTTTCTGGTGATGTATGCCGAGAAAAGAGTTGCAGTCTCGGCTCTATGCCGCTAGGCTGAACAAAACCTTTTTGTGGAGTTCCCATGACGCCGCTCATTTCCGTTATCATTCCGGTCTATAATGTTGAGAAATACATTGAGGAGTGCCTCGACAGTGTGCTCTCTCAGGATTTTTCTGACTTCGAGGTCATCTGTGTGGATGACTGCGGGAACGATGCGAGCATGCCTATTGTAGAGCGTTACGCCGCAGGAGATGAAAGGATCAGAATAATCCGGCACGACAGGAACCGAGGGCTTGCCCCTGCCCGAAACAGCGGCATGTCTGTCGCCTGCGGAAAATACATCCTTTTCCTCGACTCGGATGACTGCCTTCCCGAAGGGGCATTGCGCCATATGCATGACGCCATGCAGAAAGGGGGAGCAGATATCGTGGTAGGACGCTTCCAGGCTTTCCCAGACGAGGAAGACCCGGAGCTCATAAAGGCATCCAATGCCTTGAATCGCCGTTTTTCCGCCCTTACAGCCAGAGATATCCCGGTGACGCTGGAAAATTTCCAGAAGGAACTGAAAACTATCTATGCTGTGGCATGGGGCATGATGCATAGAACGGAATTCCTGAAAAAGAACGAGATAGCCTTCCCCGACTCCCATGTGTACCATGAAGATATCTGCTTCTTCCTTCAGTGCTTTGCTGCTCTGCCTGTGATACGCTGTATCGAAGCCCCTGTAACGCGATACCGTATGCGCAAGAATTCCATAACGAACAGCAGGAATCGCAGGCAGGCCATCAAAAGGAAGCGCGACATACGTATTTCCATGCAGCAGGGCTTCGACCGTATCATCCGCCACCACGGCGAAGAGAAGGGCGGGCATATCGTCGAGCTCATCAAGGGGCATCCTTCCTATCGCCGCCTGCTGGAAAAGCGTTACCTCGGCGGGCTTTTTGTCAAGAAGTGGATAGGCACGGACAGAGTGTTCAAGCTCTGCGGGGTAAGCGTATACCGCGAGCTCTACAACGAGGACAACACCGTAGAACAAAGGATATTCGGTATTCCCTTCCGCCGTATCGGCTGATATCCCTTGAAGTTCCCCTTGAAAATCCCCTGTATTAACGCAAGAATGCCTCGTTGACCGCGAGGCATTTCTTTTCTGAACGCCCCATGCTGAGGCGCGGCGAGCGGATGCTGGCGTCCGGGAAGTCGCGGCTCAGAAATGAGGGGGTTCGGGGGAAATCATTTCCCCCGAAAAAACTCTCCCATCTCTCTCCGCCATGTCCGAATCCATCTTCCAGCTCCATTCCTCCTTTGTTCCCACGGGCGACCAGCCTGCCGCCATCGACGAGCTGGTCTCGAATCTCGATGCCGGCATCCGCGATCAGGTCCTGCTCGGCGTCACGGGTTCGGGCAAGACCTTCACCATGGCCAACGTCATCGCGCGCACCAACCGCCCGGCGCTCATCCTTGCGCATAACAAGACACTGGCCGCCCAGCTTTACGGCGAGTTCCGCGCCCTGTTCCCCAAGAACGCCGTGGAGTATTTCGTCAGCTATTACGACTACTACCAGCCCGAAGCCTACGTGCCTTCCTCGGACACCTACATCGAGAAGGACTCGGCCATCAACGACAATATCGACAAGCTGCGCCATGCCGCCACGCACGCCCTGCTCACGCGGCGCGACGTGATCATCGTGGCGTCGGTGTCCTGCATCTACGGCCTCGGCTCGCCGGAGTATTACGCACGGCTCATCATCCCGGTGGAGGAAGGGCAGGCCGTCTCCATGGAGAGCGTCATCGGCCGCCTCGTGGACATCCAGTACACGCGCAACGACTACGACTTCCATCGCGGCACGTTCCGCGTGCGCGGCGACGTGCTGGAGATCATCCCGGCCTACGAAGACGAGAAAGCCCTGCACATCGAATTCTTCGGCGACGAGATAGACGCCATCCGCGAGATTGACCCGCTTACCGGCGAGGTGCTGGGCCGCGTTCCCAAGACCGTCATCTACCCGGCCAGCCATTACGTTTCGGACCGCGACAACCTCATCCGCGCCATGAGCGATATCCGCGACGAACTGCGCGAACGCCTCATAGAGTTCAACGCGTCTAACAAACTGCTGGAAGCCCAGCGCCTTGAACAGCGCACCCAGCTCGACCTTGAGATGATGGAAGAGCTCGGCTACTGTAACGGCATCGAAAACTATTCCCGCCACCTCGACGGACGCGTGCAGGGCCAGCCCCCCGCCACGCTTCTGGACTATTTTCCCAAGGATTTCCTGCTCTTCGTGGACGAATCGCACATGAGCATCCCGCAGGTAGGGGCCATGTTCAAGGGCGACCGTTCCCGCAAGAACACCCTTGTGGACTACGGCTTCCGCCTGCCCTCGGCGCTGGACAACCGCCCCCTGCAGTTTGCGGAATTTGAGGAGCGCATCGGCCAGAGCATTTTCGTTTCGGCCACGCCGGGCCGCTGGGAGCTGGACCGCTCCGCCGGGCTCGTGGTGGAGCAGGTCATCCGGCCCACCGGGCTTGTCGATCCTCCTGTGGAGATACGCCCGGTCAAGGGCCAGATGGACGACCTGCTTGGCGAGTGCAAGGCCCGCGCGGCCCGGGGCGAGCGCGTGCTCGTCACCACGCTGACCAAGCGCATGGCCGAGGACCTCACCGAGTACTTCAACGACATGGGCGTTTCCTCGCGCTACCTGCATTCGGATATCGACACGCTCGAGCGCATCGCCATCATCAAGGCCCTGCGCGCCAAGGAATTCGACGTGCTCGTGGGCATCAACCTTCTGCGCGAAGGCCTCGACATCCCGGAAGTCTCGCTCGTGGCCATACTCGATGCGGACAAGGAAGGCTTCCTGCGTTCCACCGGCGCGCTCATCCAGACCTTCGGCCGCGCGGCCCGCAATGCCGAGGGGCGCGTCATCCTGTACGCCGACCGCGTGACCGCCTCCATGAAAGCCGCCATGGACGAGACCGAACGCCGCCGCGCCAAACAGCTCGCCTACAACGAGGAGCGCGGCATCGTTCCCAAGACTATCCTGAAATCTCTGGAAAATCCGCTGGACAATCTTTACGGGAAGGACGAAGAAGGAAAGACCAAGCGCGGCAAGAGCAAGGCCGACGCCCGGGCCGACCGGGGCAAGGGACGTGGAAAGAAAAAGGAAGCCGCGCCGGAAGCTCCTACGCCGCAGAACCCGGCCGACATCGCCAAGCTCATTTCCGAACTGGAAAAGGCCATGCGCGCCGCCGCCAAACAGCTCGAATTCGAGCAGGCCGCCGAATACCGCGACAGGATAAAGGTTTTGAAGTCGAAGCTCTACCTTAGTGGAGAAGAAAATCTTCCTTGACCCCGCCGGAGGCGCCGCCGCAAAGCGGCGGTTTGAGCGCCGACCCCCCGCCGACTGGAAGTCGGCATGGAGGTGGGCGAGGCGCGGTCTGACTGTCACGCGGAGCGGCGGTGAGGGAGCGCAAGCTCACGAACCGAGCCGCTTACGGCCTACGCCCGAAGGACTCTTCGGCTGACTGGAAGTCAGCCTGACTTTAGCGGAAAACCGGCAGGTTTTCCAAGACAACATAAGCAATTGCTATGGATCATAAGAAGAATTTTCTCAGCGGGATGCACGACGGCATCCCCATTGCGCTGGGCTATTTTGCGGTGTCGTTCACGCTGGGCATAGCCTGCCGCAATATCGGCCTGAGCGCCGTGGAATCCACGGTGATGAGCCTGACCAACCTCACCTCGGCGGGCGAGTTCGCGGCCCTGAACATCATCGTGGCTGGGGCGGGCTACTGGGAAATGGCTCTTTCCCAGCTTGTCATCAACCTGCGCTATATGCTGATGTCGGCCTCTCTTTCGCAGAAGCTCGCACCGGATACGCCGCTGTATCACCGGCTCATGGTGGGCTATGGCGTGACGGACGAGATATTCGGCATTTCCATCAACGTGCCGGGCAGGCTCGACCCCTTCTATACCTATGGCGCGGTAGCCATAGCGTCCCCGGCGTGGGCGCTGGGAACCTGCCTTGGCGTAGTGCTGGGCAACGTACTTCCGGCGCGCATCGTGGTGGCGCTCAGTGTGGCGCTTTACGGTATGTTCCTTGCTATCATCATCCCCCCGGCCAAGAAGGACAAGATTCTTGCCCTGCTGGTACTGGTCTCTATGGCGGCAAGCTGGGCCTTCCCCCTTGTGCCGTTCTTCGCGGGCATTTCCGGCGGCATGAAGATCATCATCCTTACGGTGGCTATTTCCGCCATAGCCGCCGTGCTCTTCCCCGTGCACGAGGAAAAGGGCGAAGCCGCAAAGCCCGAAGACAGCGCGGAGGCCTGCCATGAGTGAGACCTATATCTACATCGCCGTCATGGCGCTGGTCACGTACCTCATCCGCGTCCTGCCGCTTACGCTCATCCGCCGCGAGATCAAGAACGTGACCCTGCGCTCCTTCCTCTACTACGTGCCCTACGTCACCCTTTCGGTCATGACCTTCCCTGCCATGATGCAGTCCACAGGTTCGGAGTGGTCGGGCCTTGCCGCGTTCCTCGCCGCCGTGGCCCTTGCGTGGCGCGGCTTCAGCCTGTTCAGCGTGGCCGTTGCCGCCTGCGTACTGGTGTTCGTGATAGAGCTGGTGATCTGTTAGGCACTGCCAAAGGCGGGAAAGGAAGGCCTTCCCCTGCCCTTTGAACACGCGGATACCATCCGCAACGTATCGCAATCATACCATAACGCCGACCGGGAACGGCCTTTCCGGCCTGAATGCCGGCTGGCCTTTTCCGGCTTCCCAGCGCCATGCGCTGAGGAGGCCCCTGCCCTCGTGCCCCGGCTTTTGCTGGCGTACTTTGTTGACATTTGCGCCTTTATGAACTTAAATGTAACAATTACTTAATATTTCAAAAACGCCCCCTTTTTTCGTCCTCACTTTCCGCAGGTGCCCGCTATGGCTGAAATGCTCTACTTCGACAGGCAGGATCGAGAACTCCTGAAAATGATCAATAATATCATTGACAACGGGCCTTCTTCCGATCTTGAGCACAAGATATTCAAAACCAGCCTCCATCCGCACGGCATACTCAACCTCACCACCACGCACGAGTATCGCATGGCGCAGGCTGTCATCAACCTTCTTGGCAGTCTGAACAAGGCCGGTTCCGCCGAAGACCGCCTTGCCGCCCTGCGCACCCTGCACGACGAAGTGCTCCACAGCGCCCAGACCACCTTCCGCTATAATACGGGCCGCGTCCTCATCCAGATCATGAAGTCCATCATCCGCTCGCGGCATGATGAATTCGCCCAGCTCAAGCTCATCCACAACTTCCGCAAGGCCGCTTCGGGCAATCCCCGCATCGTGCGCGAATTCCTCAACAAGCATCACCTCATCGAGATGCCCGAGGAGTGGAACCAGCTCACCATGGACCACCATGTCCACGACGCCAACACCAAGGGCCGCAAAAGCGCCACGCACCTCATCATGGATGCGTGGGTCAAGGGCATACGCCACCTTACCGTGGTCTATTACAACTACGTGGAAATGGCCGCCGCGCGGGAGCTCATGCACGCCGCCGAGATCATGGGCCTTACGGTGCGCGTGGGCTTCGAACTGCGCGCCGCCTTCCGCGGCCGCTACGTGAATTTCATCTGGACGCCGCGCGGCTTCTCCGACACGGAGGAATTCCTCGAGTTCCTCACCAAGCCCGCCCTTGAAGCCTTCTTTGCCGAAAGCCGCAAGGTCTCGCTCTGGGTGCAGAAGCATGTCATGTCCACGCTGGAACTATGGAACAGCAAGCACGCCCCGAAGCTTGCCGAAGAGTACGGCATCGACGTTCCCCCGCTCGATGCCGAAGCCTTCCGCGCCTTTGTGGGCAACGGCCAGCCCTCCCTCCTGCATCTGGCGGAATTCGCCCACAAGAGCATACTGCCGCACCTGCAGGCTAGGATACATCTTCTGGAAGGCGAATATGCCGAAAGCAGCAGTGAAGAAGACAAGGCCCGCCTTCAGGCGCTCATCGAAGGTACGGACGCCCTCACGCCTACCTTCATCCACGATACGTGGCTGAGCCCGGAATGCAACCCTGAACTGCCCTCGCCCGCCGTACCCTGCTCCGACGATGCCTGCGACGACCGCCCGGAACTGCTCCGCCTTTCCGTGACCCAGCTTCTGGAACGCCTGCACAGCATCCGAAGCGGCTACCGCATCACCCTCCAGCTTGCCGGGCTTACCGTGGAAGACGTGCTGGAGATAGTCTGGGACGGGCAGGGCATCGTCACGCACCTCGAGATCTTCAACGTCAAGGAATGGCACGACGGCAAGCTCGAACATATCAAGGAAATCAACGAATTGCAGGTGGCCATCAACCGGGGCGACGTCATGCACCTCAAGAGTATGCTGAGGGCCATGCTGGAAAGGCTGGACGGGGACGACCGAGAATCCGAAGAGCGCCGCGCCAAGATAAAGTACATCCTGCGCCATATCCCGGCCCTGCAGTCCCTGTACCGCTACGCGCCCCTGCACAGCCACTTCGGCACAGATTCCACCAGCCACCTCGGCAACCGCTACGGCATGGGCCTTGCCGTGCCCGAAACCCTGCCCCGCACCGCCCGCAAGCGCCTTTCCGGCAACAAGTACATCAGCCCGGTCACTCTGCCCCTGCGCGCCCGCCTCGCCTACAACGAGGAGTTCAAGGAACACGGCAAACCCTCTTCGTTCCGCGACTGGGTGCGCCAGACCCTTGGCGTGATAACCTACGGCATGCGCCGCAAGCCGGAATGGACGCTCCTGTATGAAGACGTGCACGTTCAGGACGCGGGCAATATCATCACGATGGGCGGCATCACGGTAGCCCAGAGCAACGGCCTCGCCGCCGAGGAAGAGCAGGCCCCAAAACCGGCCGAGAAGCAGAAGCCCGGCAGGGCCTATCTGAACACCACGGTCTCCAACATCCTCAAGGTCATGGTGGGCTTCATCCCCGCCCTGCTCACCTTCCTGAACACGCAGGAATGGTGGGTGCTGGCGTGGTTCGGTGCGCCCATCTGGTTCGGCATCACCGGCGTGCGCAACGTCATACAGTCGGTCATTGCGGGCGGCGGCATACGCAAGAATATGCTGTTGAGCTGGAAGAGCTTCGTGAGCTGGTCGCGCGTATGCGATTCGCTCATGTACACAGGCATATCGGTCATCCTTCTGGAAGGCCTGACCCGAAACCTGCTTCTGAGCAAGGTGCTGGGCCTTACGGTCGAGAACTATCCCCTGCTGGTCTTCTCCATCATCGCGCTGGCCAACGGTATCTACATCTCGTCGCACAACATCTACCGAGGTTTCCCCAAGACAGCCGTCGTGGGCAATTTCTTCCGCAGTGTGCTGGCCATCCCCGTGGCTATGGTCTATAACAAGGCGCTGTACCTTGCGCTCCCGCTGGTCATCAGCATGCCGCCGGAACAGATACTCATCCCGGCGGCGGCCATTGTCTCGAAGTTCGCGTCCGACACTGTGGCGGGCGTCATCGAATCCGTGGCCGACAGGCGCAACAACTACCGCCTGCGCAAATGGGACTACAGGACGAAACTGCGCCATATGTTCGACTGCTTCACCCGCCTCGAACTGGCCTTCCCCGACAAGGATATGCTGGTTCTGCTTGCCCAGCCCCGCGAATTCGCCCGCCTTACGGAAAAAGACGCCAAGGCCCTGCAGGTGGAAAGCTTCATCACGGCGCTCGACCTCATGTACTTCTGGTACTACCAGCCCTGCGCCCAGCAGACGCTGCACGCTACCCTGCGTGAAATGACCCGCGAAGAACGCACCGTCCTCGCCCGCTTCCAGAGCATACTGCTGAACGTGCAGGAAGTCTGCCAGCTCTTCGTGGACGGCATGCTGGGGGCCAACTTCTCCCGGGCGCTGTCCTTCTACCTTGACAACCACGAAGACTACATCAACACCATCGCCGGGCACTGTTCCCGCTTCGATGAGAAGAAACACGGATAACCCCGCCAAAGAGCAGACAAAAAGGGCTTCCTGATACCTGTCAGGAAGCCCTTTTGTCTGGGGTAAAATGAACGGGGAAAGCCCCACGAACGCTACGGCAATTGCGCTCCCGGCACAGAGCGCCGGAAGCCCGCTACGCCTCGTAAACCCTGCGCCCGCCGCAGTACGTCGCGCAGACCTTGATGTCGCGTATGCTCATGGGGTCGCTTTCCTCGATGCACCTGTCCAGCACGACAAAGTCGGCAAATCCGCCGGGGGACAGCCTGCCGAGGAGCCCTTCCCCGCCACAGCAAAGCGCCGCATAGCGGGTATAGGCAAGAACGGCTTCGTGGGCGCTGATGCGCTGTTCCGGCCCAAGGACCTCGCCGCCAGAGGTGACGCGGTTGACTGCGGCAGACATGCTTTCCAGAGCCGAAGGGGGCAAGACGGGCGTATCCACATGCAGGGAAAACGGCATCCCCAGCGCCACGGCAGAACCGCAGGGGTCGATACGGGCGGCCCGCTCCGGGCCGAGGAACAGGTTCTTATGCCTGTCGCCCCAGACTTCCACATGGCGGGCGAAAAACGTGGGGATGACGCCGCAGGCCTTCATGCGGCGCAGGTGCTCTTCCGTCACGGTCTGCGCATGGACGACCATGTGGGGCGGCCTGTGCCCGGGGTATCGCTCCACAGCCTTTTCAAAGGCACGGACAACGACCTCGGCCGCGCGGTCGCCATTGGTATGGATGGCCACCTGAATATTTTTCGCATGGTAGCGCATCACCTGTTCGCTCAGCTCCTCGGGCGTACAGAGCATACAGCCGAACTCGCCCGGGCGCGTATGATAGCCTTCCTCAAGCGCCGCCGTGAAGCCCTGAATGGAGCCGTCGATAAAGAGCTTGACCCCGCCGAAACGCAGCCAGTCGGAACCGAGGTCGCGCATCCCCGCTTCCAAAACCTTGTCCATCTCGGCAGGAAGGAGCTGGAGACAGCCGCGGATAGCCATCTGGCCGCGCCGCGTCAGCTCCATATAGGCCTGCATGAATTCGCGCGGGCCGCCAGCCGCCCCCACGCCGCCGTCTATGAACGTGGTGAAGCCCTTGGAGGCATAGCAGTGCATGGCCTGCCGCATATGTTCCATGACCTGTTCCGGCGAAGGCTGGGGCAGGCTTTCGATGGCCTTGAAAAAGGCGTTTTCAAGAAGCAGGCCGGTGGGTATGCCGCTGGCATCCAGCACCACTTCTCCGCTGGGGATGTCCGCCTTGCCGTCGAAGCCCAGCAGTTCAAGGGCGCGGCTGTTGAAGCTTCCCATGTGCAGGGAGGTGTGGGCGACCATGACGGGCCTGTGGGTACTGACGGAATCCAGATCCTCGCGGGTGAGATGCCGCGTATCGGGAAGGCCGGTATCGTCGTAGCCATAGCCCAGTATCCAGCCTTCGGGGTTCTTCCCGGCCCAGGCCCGCAGGGCTTCGAGCACGCCTGCGATACTGCCGCAGGCCGTGCCGCACAGCGCCCAGTTCACCATATTGCTGAACAGGGAAAGGTGGCTGTGCGTGTCGATGAAGCCGGGGTACACCACCGCGCCGCCCAGATCGACAAGCTCATGCGCGGCGCTCCCTATGCTGGCCAGCACCTCTTCGCGGCTGCCAAGGCACTCGATACGCCCGCCCATCACGCACAGGCATTCGACCTCGGGCCTGTTCCCATCAAGTGTGATGAAACGCGCCCCGGCGTAGATGGTTCTTTTCTCTTCAAGCATGAGCCCTTGCTCCTTAAAACTCGGCGCACAAGGCCGCTCTGCCGCCAGCTTGGCTGGAAACGAAGGCAGGAAACAGCCCGGCGCTGACAGAAAACCCCACCTGCGGAAAAGGCCCGCTGGAATAGGATGGGCGGAGTTTTCTTATAACGAGAGTAGCTACAAATAGGCCCGCTTGTCAAAAATATTTTTGGGGGCTTCCCCGTCCGCCAAGCCCCTTGCCTTCCGCTCCATACGCACGGCAGCGGCGCAGGCCCTTCAGGGAAAGGCCAGAAAAAGCGTGAAGAAGCCGACTTCCCTGCTCCAAACAGACAGAAGTCCGCGTACGGCGACACGGACTTCTGTTTCTCTGTCTGGGGGGGGATATCGCAGGGCAGGCGGGGCGTCAGTCTGCCGCGCCGTCCTGCCTGTCGAGGCCGAGCTTCCTGTACCACAGCGGGTTATGCACCTTGGCGAAAGCCTTGGGCACGAAGCCCGTGAACATGGAGCGCAGGGCCGGGCCTTCGCCGGGCGCAAGGGCCGCCATGTAGATGTGGATGGGCAGGACTATGGCCATGAGCCCGGCACAGAGGAAATGCACGAACAGGCACCATTGCAGGAGCTCTTCCGTACCAGCGTCGCCCGCCATGTGCACCATGAGTATGCCCGTGACCGCAAGGCCGAGGCTGGAAAGCACGGCGGCCACGGCGGCCAGCTTCTGCCCGGCATTGTAGAAGCTCTGGGCCGGGAGTTCGGTCTCCATGCCCATCTTGCGCATGGCCTTTTCACCGATGGTCAGGCGCAGGCCCTTGCGCATGCACCACACCATGTCGGAAGCGGGATGCAGGTCGGTGATTTCCTTGAGGAAGGGAAGAGCCTCCCCCTTGAAGCGGAACAGCAGATAGACGGTGTAGAGCATCACCCACACGCCGCCCACGATGACGTGCGCGTTGAGCAGGCGGTACGGGCCGCCCACAAGGCCGTTCCAGAAGTCCACCCAGCCCTGACTGACGGGCTGCATATACGGATTGTCGAGAAGGGCGAAGCCGGTGAACAGCAGGAAGAGCCAGCACAGGGCGTTGCTCCAGTGCATGAAGATAGCGGAGCGGGAATGGCGGCGTATCATGCGTTGCCTCCTTTGTCCTGATGCTCGTCGGTATGGCCGTGCTCACGGTCGGAAGGCAGGACGAGCTGCTTGAAGAACACGCCGATGACGCCGGCAAGGGCCGCTCCGGCCGTCCACTTCACGCCGGTGGACGCGTATTCCATAAGCTTGATAGGCGTGGGACTGTCCACCGCCTGCGGCCAGTCCGTAGGCGTGGTGGCGTCCAGATAGGTGAGCGTGGGCCGGGTGTCGCAGTCCTTGGCGGCCACATAGACCTTCTTGCGGGAAGCGAGGATCTTCGCCACGTCGCTGTCCGGGTCGTCGGCATCGCCGAACACACGGCAGTGCGTGGTACACACGGCCACGCAGGCCGGGATCTGGCCGGGGGCGGAGTGTTCGCGGCAGTAGTCGCATTTATCCGCCGTGCCGGTAACGTCGTTCTTGAAGCGCGCGCCGTAGGGGCAGGCCTTGATGCAGGAACCGCAGCCGATACAGCGGTCCTTGTCCACTTCCACTGCCCCGTCCGGGCCTTTGTAGGTAGCGCCGGTGGGGCAGGCGAACACGCATACGGGGTGGTCGCAGTGCATGCACGCCCCGGGCTGGACGCTCACGCCGCTCTTGCGGCTTTCGTCGTCGATCTCCCTCACCCAGTTGCGGCTTTTGCCGCCCGGTACCTTGTTCCTCTGCTGGCAGGCCACGATGCAGGCCTTGCAGTTGATGCATCTGCCGGAATCTATCGCCATAACATAGCGGGACACGAGAACCTCCAGAGAAATTGCTTGCTTGGATGCGCCTTCCGTCAGGCGGAGGCGGCTCAGGCCTTGACCAGCCTGCATCCCACGCCGTTGTGCTGGCAGGAGATGCGGTCCCAGCTATTGGGCACGATGCTGTTCACGGGCTCGCTGCGATTGGCGTCGAGCGGGGTATCGGGGCAGAAATGCGAGGGCGTGAACACCGTGCCGGGAAGCACGCGGCTGGTGACTTCCGCCACGGCTTCCAGCCTTCCGGTCGGCGTTTCGAGGAAAACGCGGTCGCCGTCCTTCACGCCGCACTGCTTCGCGGTCTCGGGGTGCACGCTCACCACGCGGCCGCGCGAGAACTGGGCCAGAGAAGGCGCGTAGTTGGTGAGCGTGTGCTGCCAGTGCCACACCACCTTGCCCTGCGTGAAGACGAGCGGGAATTCCGGCTTCGAGCCCTTGGCGTAGGGGCTGCCCTTGGGAGGCGTCCATGTGATGCGGCCGAAAACGCGGTCCTTCACCACCATAGTACCGTCGGCCGTGCCCAGCTTTCCTTCGCGGAAGGTACAGCCGAGCAGTTCCGGGCCGTTCTCTTCGTAGATGGGCCACACGAGGCCGTCAGGCGAGGCCGCCACGCGCTTGCGGGAAAGGCCCTTCCACGAGGGCACTATCTCGCAGAACTTGTCGTACATGGCTTCCGGGCTGTCGAAGTAGGGGTACTTCTCGCCGAAGAGCGCCTTGCCCACGTCGCCGTAGAATTTCCATGCAGGTACGCAGGAGCCGGGGGCTTCCACTATCTTGTCGCGCCACACCGCTTCCTTCTCGTTGCCGTAGCCCGAGCCGGAGCTTTCCGGGCCGAAGGTCATGGGCACGAAAAGGTGCGAGACCTCGGCTTCCGGCGTCATGAAGAAGCCGCAGTGCACCACGAAGGGCACTTTCTGGATGGACTTGCGAACGCCGTTGGCATCGGGGTAGCGGCGGTAGGAGGAGTTGAGGAAAAGGATGTCGAGGCGCTTCTTGTCCATGGCAAGGCGCAGGCGGCGGAAGTTCATCTTGGCGGCCTTCACATGGCCTGCCATGGCTTCCACGAATTCATGTTCGCCGCCGGGCTTGCCGCTGTGCATGGTGAGCACGCCGCGCCCTTCGCCTATCATGTTGCCGGTGATGCCCTGAAGCAGGATGATGCCGCGCACCGTGGGGATGCCGTTGGTGTAGCGGCACACCGAACCGCCGAACCACACGATGGTGCGGTCGCTGGCGGCGATGGCGCGGGCGAAGCCTTCCAGCTCCGCAGGGGCGATGCCGGTGAGCTCCTGCACCTTTTCGGGCGTGTAGGCAGAAGCGTCTTCGCGCAGAAGGTCGAGTTCAGGCACGAGCTCGCGGGCCTTTTCCTCGTCGAGGAGCTGGTTCTCAAGCAGGAAGCGGATGACGCCGAGCACGAGGGCGCCGTCGGTGCCGGGCTTGGGGCGGAGCTGGATATCGGCCCAGTCGCTGGTGCGGGTGCGGCGCGGATCGACATAGAGTATCTTCGCGCCCTTTTCCTTCGCCATGGGGAGCCAGCGGGAATAGGCGGGGTAGAGCTCGCAGAGGTTGGCGCCCCAGAGCAGGATGACCTTGGCCTTGGTGAGCTGGTCCACCGTGGTGGTGGGATTGCTCGTGCCGGACATGAGGTTCAGCATATTGGCGGCGGTGCTCACGCAGGTCTCGCCCGGGGGCATGGTGTGCACACAGCCTGCCATTCCAAGGGTGATGAGCGCGGCCATTTCGCTTTCGCGGCAGTCCCAGAGGGGCATGAGCATACCCATGCGGTCGCCTGCCTTTTCACCGTGCTTGTCCAGCGTTTCGCGCATCTTCTGCGCGGTGAGGGCCACGGCCTCGGCGTAGCTGATGCGCTTCCACGAACCATCGGCCTGCTTGAGCATGGGCTCGGTGAGGCGGTGCGGGCTGTCCATGAGTTCCACGATGGAAAGGCCCTTGGGGCACATGGAGCCGCCGGTCCAGCGGTTGCCCTTGTCGCCGATGATCTGCTGTATCTTCCCGCCGCGCACTTCGGCGTGGTAGGTGCAGCGCACCTGGCAGAAGGGGCAGTAGCCCTTCACGTAAGTGGCGGGGCCAAGGTCGGGCCCGGGCTTCTGCCCCATAGCCTGCGCCTTGCCGGGCAGGGATGCGGCCGCGCCGCCGACTGCGAGGGCGGCACTGAGTTTGAGGAAATTTCTACGGGAATAGCTGTCGGGCATGGCGTACCTGCCTTTGGGCCGGAGCGTGGCCTTGTTGGGAAAAGGGCTTTCGCCTGGAACGTGCATGAAAGGGAAAGCCGGAACGCTCCGGCTTTCTGCCGAACCAGCCACGCGGGGTGGGAAGCTCGGCGGGGAAGGATAAAAAAGGCACGGAGCCCGCAGAAGCCCCGTGCCAGATCGATGCTATTTGAACACGTCCTTGCCGCGCAGGTGTTCATCGTACATCTTGCCGTACCAGCGGCTGATGAAGTGAACAGTGGAGCGGCAGGCCTTGCCTATGACAAGGTCGATGTTCTTGCCCTCGGCGCGAGTAGCGAGGTTGCCAGTCTTGGCCTTAGCGGTCTCGACATGCCAAGCCTTCACAGTCTTGCCGTCAAACTCATCGATAACGATCTTGAAGTGGTTGTCCGGACCAACAAACACGTTGTTGGCTCCGCCATCGAGGACGATCTCTTCCTTATTGGCGATCATGACCTCGTGCGGATAGGTGCAGGTTGCTCAGGTCTCGGGGCGTGCGAGGAAACGGCTATCGGTAAACCAGTCCGAACCGTTCTGCACGAGCTTGACGTCAGTGTAGGCAACCAGATCCACCTTGCCTTCCTTGAAGGGATTGCCGGGGCGGATGTTGAGGTGGACAAGGGTCTTGCCGTCCTTGGAGACGACGTAGCACTTGTCGCGCTCGACCATGGACTGGAGGAGCCACTTGGCATTCTTGGAATCGATGTAGAGCTTCTTGGTGGTGACGGCGCCAGACTTTTCGGTGATGGCGACTTCCACGCTGTCCTTGCCGATGTTCTTCACTGCCACCTTGGCATCGCCCACGCTGAAGGCCGCGCCGCTGGCGTAGGAACCGTAAACGGGTTCGGAAGTGGAAACATAGAGGTCAGTGCAGCTGTCGGTGCCGAATTCGCGCACATACACGTTGTTCTTGTCGTCGATCTTATCCACGACAACGTAGCTGCGGCCCACAGTGGCCACGTTGTTGCCGTAGTCGAAACGGGAGAGGTTGTTCTCCTCGTTGGGGACGACATGACCGGCAGGCTGATTGGAACCCTTCACCAGAGAGCCGTCGGAAGCATCGTTGGTGATGCTGGCACCGACGTGCACAGGGAAGGAAGCGCCGTAGTAGTTGCCGGTGGTCTTCACGATCTTGAAGTTGGCTTCCTTGCCGTCGGCCAGGCCGTAGGTGGACCAGCCTTCAACGTACATGAGCTGCCAGCCGCGGGACTTGTCCGCATTGCTGGTGATAACGTCGCCTTCCTTCATGACCACGTCGCGCACCACGTCGCGCACGTAGCGGTCGACGATCACGCGGTAGGTCTTGCCGGCGAGGGTGATGGGCTCGTTGTCGAAGGGATACCAGTTGCTGGAACGCGACGTGGTGTAAAGGCCTTCGGAAGGAATGATGATCTTGCCGTCTTTGATGTAGCTCTGACGGATAACGACACCGTCGTTAATGGTGCGCACAGTGCCAAGCGCGGTCTTTTCAACACGATTGTTGACAAGGCCGATGAGCTTGGCGACCACGGCAGCATTATTAGCCGGAGATTTCATCGCGGCACTGCCTTCGACAGGCGCGACACCGGCCAGAGCCACTCCGTTCAGACTGGCGGCGAGCAGCAGAGCAAGAGACAGCTTGCCGACGGTCTTGAGAGTACCCTTGGTCATAATGACTCCTCGGTTTTATTGATGTTCCGCCCCGGAAAAGCTGCTATGCGGCGGTTCTGCGCCCGTGCGCATGGTACTTCACCGGGGGGCTCAGGCTTCCCCATGAAGCCCCGGAACGGTAAGTCGGAAAGGGTTAGCAGTTGCAGTCGAAGCTGGCCACGCCTTCGATCTGGAACTTTTCGTTGATCTGCTTGATCTTGGCGTCGTCGATGCCTTCGATCTCCTTCAGATCTTCGTACTTGGTGAAGTCGCCCACGTTTTCGCGGAATTCCACGATCTTGGCGGCGAGTTCAGGGCCGATGTTGGGGTCGGCGGAAAGTTCGGACAGCGTGGCGGTGTTCAGATTGGCCTTTTCGGCGGCCATGGCAGTGCCGGAGAAGGTGAGGACGACAGCGATGGCCGCGCAGGCGAGAAGGGTCTTGAGATTCATAGCCGTACTCCTTGGGGGAACGAAAGTTAAAAAAGTAACACGCTCTTGTTCTAAATAGTACGAACTGCGCCTTTTGTAAAATTAAATGTAGCGCATAGCGGAAAGAGTTCTGCCGCATGGGAACAGGGCCATGCCTTGCATAATTCCCCTTCCTCTTATAAGCGATGGGTATGGCGGCAGCCCAATGCCGCAGGAGGTGAAGCAGAAGAAAAAGGCACAGGCGATGCAGATGCTCACATCGTGATGTGAAGGGAAACCGGTGAGAAACCGGTACGGACCCGCCGCCGTGATCGGGGACGAACTCCGCAGGACGCCATTGTTCCGAAAGGGATGAGAAGGCGCGGAGCAAGGAAGATCCGAAAGTCGGAAGACCGGCACTGCATCAGGCATACGAACAGGGAAGAGCCCACGCGCTGTTATGCGTTCCCAAAACGGGCCGCCCCTGCCGGGATGCCTCCCACAGTATTCATCAACGGGGAACTTTGATGAGGAAACTTTTCAGTATCGCCGCCCTGTGCGGCCTGTTCGCTCATGCGCCCGCCCTTGCCGCCGATATGCGCATGGACGACATTGTTATTTCAGCGAACAAGATCGAGAGCTCCGCTTCCGAAGCGGCTTCCAGCGTGAGCGTCATCACGGCGGAAGACATGGAAGCCCGGCAGAGCCGTACCCTCATGGACGCCCTGAAGGCAGAGCCCGGCGTCTTCATGGGCAATGCGCAGGGCCCGGCAGGCGTGAACACCCTTATGATACGCGGCTCCAAGTCCCGCTACACCCAGCTTCGTTTCAACGGCATCCCCCTGCGCGAAGCCGGGGCCATAGAAGGCAATTACGACGCCCTCCTCGGTTCGCTCCAGCTTGCCCCCGGCTCTGTCAGCCGTATCGAGGTGCTCAAGGGGGCGCAGGGCTCTCTCTACGGCAGCAGTGCGGCAGGCGGCGTGGTCAGCATCTATTCCGGCGGCAGGTGGGATTCCGGCTTCAGCGCCTCGCTCGACCTGAGCGGCGGCAGTTATGGCACGTTCACGGCTTCCGGCCGGATAGCCAGCGGCGATGACCGATATTATGTCGATTTCGTTCCGATGTTCACCCGTTCCGACGGGCATGAACGCCTATGGTATGAGCAGGGCGGCTTCATCCTTGGGGCAGGCCTGCGCCTTTCGGAAAAGACCAGCCTCGAGCTGACCTCCCTTGCTATGTCGTTCGAAGGCGCTTCCTTCGACGCGCCGTTCTACTCCGGCGGCCAATGGTCGAAGCTCGTGCGCTATGGCGACGACAAGAAGACCAGCGGCCATGTGATGCTGCACGGCCTGACCCTGACCCATGAGGCCAGCGACATATGGACCGTTCAGGGCCGCGCCGCGCTGACAAGGTCGGAGCGCCGCTACCGCCACTACGGCACGGAATATCTGGGCGACACCGCCTATCTGGAACTGCTCAACACCCTCAAGCCTCTGGAAAACCTGACCTTCATCGCCGGTACTGAATACGAGGCCCAGCAGATGGAGCTGGAATCGTACGGCGTGAA
Organism: Mailhella sp.; assembly: GCA_017408905.1. Lineage (GTDB taxonomy): Bacteria > Desulfobacterota > Desulfovibrionia > Desulfovibrionales > Desulfovibrionaceae > Mailhella. The sequence goes on from JAFQTU010000033.1 coordinate 58,571, forward strand.
GGCGCAGGAGCAGAACGCCGGGGCTTTTTCCGCCTACGCCAAGGGGATACTTTCCTTCCTCGGCAGAAAGCTCGTCTTGAGTGCCGGGGGGCGCTTCAGCAAGCATGAGGACTTCGAGAGCAAGGCTACGTGGGATGCGGGGCTTTCCTATGCCTTCGATACGGGAACGCGACTCTTCGGCAACGTGGCCACGGGCTTCTATGCGCCTTCGCTCTATCAGCGCTATGGCGACGGGAGCTGGGTGAAGGGCAGTCCCGCCCTCGAACCCGAAAGCTCCGTCAGCTATGAACTCGGTGTGGAACAGGCGCTGTGGGACGACAGGCTCGTGCTGAACGCGGCCGTATTCACCACGGAATACGAAGATCAGGTGGCCTACGATATCGCCCGCCAGGCCTACTATAACGCCGACGAGGCCAAGGTGCGCGGCTTCGAGCTGGGGTTCAGCGTCCAGCCCGGAGAACTGATGCGCATCGATCTCGGCTGGACCCACGTCTCGGCCAAGCAGAAAACAGCGGGCGGAACATGGGAGCACAGCTTCCAGATGCCGGACGACAGGCTCACAGGCACGGTCTGCCTTTTCCCGATGGACAGGCTGAAGCTCTCCCTCACGGGGCGCTGGGAAGACAAACGGAAAGACGCCGACGGCACTGTCATGGACGATGCCTTCTTCACGCTGGATGCGGCGGCTTCGTACGAAGTCAGCGACCATATGCAGGTGTACGCCAAGGTCAGCAATCTTCTGGATGAGGACTATGCCGTCTATGGCTGGGATATGCCCGGCATCCATGCTGTGGCCGGTGTGCGCTTCACCTTCTGAGAGCCCGGGGTGATGTGGTGAAATGCTTTTCCTGCCTTTTCCGGGCCGTTCTGTTCGCCCTTTTCCTTGCCCTGCCCGGGCTGGCCTCTGCCGCGCCCGAAGCAGGCCACGAACTGAGGCTCATCGCCCTCGGCGCTCCCGCCGTGGAGATGGTCTGCGCCCTCGGGCTGGAACACAGGCTGGCCGCCCGCTCCTCGTGGGACAGCTTCCCCCCTTCCATCCAAGGCCTGCCCGATATCGGCACGCCCTACCAGCCCAGCCTCGAACGCATCCTCAGCCTGAAGCCCGACCTCATCCTTCTGGACAGCCGCCTCGGCACATTGCCGGAGCAGATGAGGGCCTGCGACGTCGAAGTCCTGCCCGTGAACGCCTATAACCCTGCGGAAGTCGTCCCTGCCGTCGAAGCCCTTGCCAAGCGCCTTGGGGTGGAGCGGCGTGGGGACGAGCTGGCCGCTGAACTGCGCGCCCTGCGCGATTTCGTGCGGGAAAGGCTGACAGGCCTTCCTGAACAGGAACGCAAAGGCGGCTTCATGCTCACGAGCGCCGCCGACCTGTTCTGCGTCGCCCCGGAAAGCGGCTGTACCCTGCTGGAGGAGGCCGGGGCGCGGAATCTGGCGGCAGGCAGGGGAAGCCCCTTCCCCCTGCTCTCGCTGGAGAGCCTCGCCGCCTCGAAGCCCGACTTCCTTCTCGTGCCGACAAAGGCGGGGCAGACAGTACGGCAGAAGGCGGCCTTGGAGCGGCGCATCCGTTCCGTGCTCCCGGAAACGTGCCGTGCCATCGCCTTGGAGGAAGGGCATACCTTCGGCCTGCGCTCCTTCCTTGGGATGCTTGAGCTTGCCGCAGAACTTTATCCCGCCCGGATAACGCCGGAAGAGGTCCAGTGGCGGAAGCGCGCCTTTCTCGAAGCCTTCTTTCCTTCCGCCATGCAGGAGGGAAGGCCATGATACCCTTCCGATACTTCGTTGCCGTTTCCGTGGCGGCGCACGCCCTGCTTCTGGGGGTGAAGGACTTCGGCTGGCGGCAGGAGGCCGCCCTGCGCTTTGCCCCGCCGGAGAGCACGGTGGCCGTCCGCTTTGCCGAAGTCACGCCCCCGCCCCTTGGAAGCGCGGAGGAAAAGGCCGCCCCGGCAGAACAGACGCCCACGCCGGAAGCCGCGTCAGCCCTGCCCGTGGAAGCGCCGAAAGCTCCGCCCGTCCCTGCCACGGAAGAAAAAACGGCGGCAGAGCGGCCCGCCACCCCGGCGAAGAAGGCAACGGCCTTCCCGAAGAAAACGGAAGCGCCGCGAAAAAAGCCCTCTCCTTCCCCGAAGGCGAAACCCGCACCTCCCCCGCCTACGGAGGGAGCAACGGAAGAACCGCGTTCCGCCCGCCAGCCTGTGCCGCCCTCCCCGCCGACACCTGAGCCGAAAAAGGAACTCGTGCTCGGCCACAGCGGCGCCCCTTCCTACGCGCGTTTCATCCCGCCGGACTACCCTGAGCGGGCGCGAAGGAGAAACCTAGAGGGCAAGGTCCTTCTGCGTGTGCTTATCAGTGCGGAGGGCCGGGCCAAGGCCGTCGAAGTGCTCGAATCTTCCCATCCCGAATTCACGCTGGCGGCCCGGGCATCGGCCCGCCGTTCCCGCTATGTCCCCATGAAGCGCCTCGGCCAGCCCGAGGAAGCCTGGGTGCTCATCCCCTTCCATTTCAAATTGAGGTGAATATGTACGAACTGTTCTGCAAAGGCGGCGTGGTGATGTGGCCCCTGCTGGGGCTTTCCATCCTGGCCTCCGCACTGGCGATGTACCATTTCTACCTGACCGCACAGCCCCAGAAGCAGGAGCTTCAGCCTGTTCTTTTCGAAAAGATACAGCGCGGCATAGACAATATCTTCCTCATCGGCTCCATCGCGCCGCTTTTCGGCCTTCTGGGCACGGTACTCGGCATCATCGACTGCTTTTCTGCACTTTCGGCAGGCAGGCCCGACCAGCAGAACCTGTCTTCCGGGCTTTCCGAAGCCCTGCTCACCACGGCGGCGGGCCTCATCCTTTCCATACCCTGCCAGATAGCCGGGCATCTGCTCCAGCAGAGGCTGGACAAAAGCATGGCGCAATGCCGCCGCACCGGGGAATGACATGGCAAAGCGCTTCACCTACGGCGTCAATATCGCGCCGCTCATCGACGTGGTGTTCATCCTGCTGGCCTTCATGTTCCTGTATTCGCGCCTCGATACGGCCGAGAGCATGGAAGTCGCCCTGCCGCAGGCCGAGGGAGAAGCCGCCGAGGCCGCTTCCCCTGCCGTGCTGTCCATCAGGAAGGACGGGGCCTTCTTCTGGGGCAGGGAAGCCCTCACGGAAAAGGAACTGAAGCAGAGGATACAGATCCTTGGCAAGTCCAGCCCCCTCATCGTACAGACGGACAGGGAAGCCCCGGCGGAAGGTCTGGTCAAGGTCATGTCCATGCTGGCCAAGGCCGGTATCGAAGCCGCCAGCATCAAGGTAGCCTTGCCTGACAGGTAAGGGGATTCGCTCCAATCCGCCCGCGCATGGCAAGCGCTCGTTCCTCCCCTGCCAGCGCAAGCGCCCGCACAGATTTTGACAAAAACACCGCACCGCGCCTATCATCATCGAGCCTGTCATCATCGAGCCTATCATCGGGCTGATATTTCGGAGGGGTACCTATGTTCGACCTGAGCCTTCTTGAATGGACCGGGGTGGCGGCGGCCGTGTTCGCGGCCAGTGTGGTGCGCGGCATCGCGGGTTTCGGCTTCTCGCTCATCGTGACGGTACTGCTCACGCTTTTTCTCCCGCCTGCCGTGGTCATCCCGGCGGTGCTTCTGTGGGAAATCGCCGCCAGCATCGGCCATCTGCCCTTCGTGTACCGCGAGGTGGACTGGAAGTCGCTGGGCTGGCTGACCACGGGTATGCTCCTCGGTACGCCTCTGGGAGTATGGATGCTCACCTGCCTGCCGCCCGGCCCCATGTGCGCGGTCATCAACGGCACTGTCATCGTATTCGCGCTCATGCTCCTCCGCGGAGCCCAGCCGAGCCGCTCCCCCAGCCGCCTCGAAACGGCCCTCATCGGCATGAGCGGCGGCGTCATCAACGGGGCTTCGGCCAACGGCGGCCCGCCCGTCATCCTTTTCTTCCTTTCCAGCCCTGCCGGGGCTTCCGTGGGGCGCGCCTCGCTCATCGCCTATTTCCTGATGACGGACACATGGGCCTCGCTGTTCTGCTGGCAGAACGGCCTGTTCACCGTAAACACATGGCTCTTCGCCGGGGCTATGCTCCCGGTGCTCACCCTCGGCGTCATGCTGGGAAGCCGCTTCTTCCGTGGGCTGGACGAGGCCCGATTCAAGAAAATCGTACTCGTGCTCCTGCTGGCCGTAGCCGGGGCAGGCCTCCTCAGGGCGCTGTTCTAAGCCGCCTTCTTTAAAAGATAAAGACCCCGGCCATAGCGGTCGGGGTCTTGTGTTCTGCGGAAGGCGCTTACTGCTGCTTCTGGAGCAGGCCGGCTTCGGTGAGCTTTTCGGCAAGCTGCTGCATAGCGCCGAGCATAGCGAGGAAGCCCTGAGGCGTAAGGACGAGCTGAGCGTTCTCTTCCTGCACGGGTTCAGCGCCCTGCTTGCCCTGAAGGATAAAGGTATCCAGGCGGATATTGCCGTTGATAAGATGCACCTGGCTCACGCCGTCGATAAAGGTCACAGACTTCATAACATTCTCCTGAGCACGACCTGCCTGAGGCGAAGCCGTTCGTATTTTCGGGAAAGATAAGGGCTTTCCCCTGCGTGCGCAAGCCATGCGGCCTAGAAAAATTCGTTCTCGCGGCGTTCTTTCAGCTTTTCCGAGAACATGGCGGCAAAGTCCCTATAGGCGGGCACATCCATGTTCTTGGCCCCCACCGGGCAGATGCGGATACAGCGGAAGCAGGAAAGGCAGTTCCCGGCCACGGTGCGGCAATCTTCCGCAATGGCCTGCATGGGGCAGGAGCGCACGCAGAGCCCGCAGGACACGCAGGCCTCGGACGTGAGCGGGCGGAAGCGGCCTCCCATGATGCCGTCACGGTACGGGCGATTGCCGGGGATGGCCGGGGCAGCGCCCTCACGCAGGGCAGCTTCGGCGGCAAAGGCGCGGCAGGCGGCAAGGTCGTCGGCATCCGGGCGCGTGACCTGTATCTCGCCATAGGTATGGCGGCCGATGAGCGCCGCCCCGCCCTTCACGGCGAAGCCCTGGGCGGCGGCCATGTCGGCCAGTTCGAGAAGCGCGTCCTCATAATGCCGGTTGCCGTAGGAGACGGCCACAAGGCACGGCGTCCCCCGGCCTTTGAAGCTCGCGAGGCGATCCTTCACCGCAAGGGGCAGGCGCCCGGCATAGACGGGCATACCGAAGAGCGCGAAATCCTCCGGCCCGAACTCGCGGGGAGCAGGCGCAGGCTCGCAGGTGACGTCCACGGCTTCCACCTCAAGGGGCGCACCTCCCGCGCCAAGGGCGGCGGCCACACCTTCGGCCATAGCCAGCAGGTTCTTCTTCGTGTTCCCGGTGGCGGAAAAGAACATAGCGTAAACTTTGCTCACAGCACTACTCCTAATGGGGCTTTCTCTTGGTGTACCCCCAATGCAGAAAAAAGCAAACGCCCCGGGCCGCAAAGTCCGGGGCGTACAATTGCTTTTCGGGAGGGGGTGCGGGGGAGGCGCTTTTCTCAGAAAAGCGGCCTCCCCCGCAAATCACATCACACCTTCTCGAAGACCAGCCTGCCGCCGTCGGGGGTGGCTTCGACCTTGACCACGACCTGCCAGCCGTCGCGTATCTCGCCGCTTATCACGGCGCGGGCCAGCTTCGTCTCGAGGTTGTGCTGTATCCAGCGCTTGAGCGGGCGCGCGCCGTAGGCCGGATCGTAGGCGGTCTCGGCGATGAAGGTGCGAGCCTCGGGCGCGAGGGTGAGCACGATCTTCCTGTCGTCAAGGCGCTTCTGCAGGCTCTTCATCTGCAGGTCCACGATAGCACCTATCTGGTCGGCGCGGAGCGGGTAGAACATCACGGTCTCGTCCACACGATTCAGGAACTCGGGGCGGAAGAAGCGCCTGAGTTCGGCCATCACGCCGTCGCGCACGCCGGGGCGGAACTCGCCCTTCTCGTCGATGCCGTCCAGCATGAGCGGCGAACCGATATTCGAGGTCATGATGA